>JADGMZ010000040.1 GCA_015234495.1 Brevundimonas sp.
CAACGCCGTCCACGGCCACCCCGGACACGGTCAGCAGGGTGTCCAGCTCGACCACCAGCCGGGCGAGCGGGGCGGTGGCGGTGAAGTCGAGCACGGCGACGGCGTCGATGGCCTTGGCGTCGGGGATGACCTTGATCGACAGGTCGGCCTTGTCAAAGCGCATCGCCAGCTGTTCGGGCGCGCGCGGCTGGTCGGTGCCGAGGGTGAAGGCGGTGGATTCGCGCCGAGCCGGCGTCTGGCGCGCGGCCGCCTCGGGGGCGACCTCCTGCGAGGCGGTGGTTGTCGCGCAGGCGGCGAGGGCGAGCATGGAAACGCCCGTCAGGGCGGCGCGGCAGGCGGTGAAGGACACGGACAGCTCCCCGGAAGTACCGGCCCAGCCTAGACAGGCGCGCCGAACGCGCAAGCGGTCTGTCGGCTACAGGCCCCGCGCCCTGCGCTGGGCCGTGGAGGCCCGGCGCGCCCACGCCCTGTCGATCTGTTCGCGCAGCCGGTCGTCGTCGGCGGCCGCGAAACGCACCAGCACCGCCGGCCAGCCCTCGAAATGCGGCGTCTGGAAATAGGTCTGGGGCTCGGTTTCCATCAGGAAGTCGACGGTCTCGCGGTCCAGGGCGAGCGCCAGGGCGTCGGAATCCTGATTTTCGTTGACGATCCAGTGGCCGCGTACGCGCACGCAGCGACCGCCATGCAGGGTCGAATCCTCGGCGCCGGGCAGGCCCAGGGCGTAGGCGAACATCTCGTCACGGGTCATGGCCCAGCCTGCCCCGGCCGCGCGCAAAGAAAAAGGCCGGCGTTTCCGCCGGCCTCTTCAGAACCTGGTGTCGCCGTCGATCAGGCGGCGGCCTGTTCGGCCAGCTTGGCCTTGACCTGGCGCTTGATGCGCTGGGCGGCGATCGACAGCTGTTCGTCGCGGGCCTTGACGATGAAGGCGTCCAGGCCGCCCTTGTAGTCGAGGGTGCGCAGGGCCGCGTTGGAGATGCGCAGGCTGAACGTCTGGCCCAGCGCTTCCGAGGCGACCTTGACCGTCTTCAGCGACGGCAGGAAGCGGCGCTTGGTCTTGATGTTCGAGTGGCTCACGCTGTGGCCGACCATCGGGCCGATACCGGTGAGTTCGCAACGACGCGACATCTGACTATCCTTCGGAGCCGTCCACGCACGAATGCGGACGCATGAAACAGGTGCGCGCGGGAGGTCATCCCGCGCGAGAGGGGGGCGTATAGAGGAGGAGTCCCCGCGGCGTCAAGACTTGGAGCACGCAACGCGGCCGTTCAGCCGCCGTTCAATTGCCGCCATATATCCCCACTAGTCATGAGACTGATGTTCAACTCCGGAACCGCCATGAAGTCGTCCGCCCTCGTCCGCGTCGCCGCCGTCGCCGCGCCGGTCATCGCCGGCACCCTGTTCCTCGCCGCCCCGGTTGCGCCGCAGGCTGCGATGACGCCGCAGAGCAGCGCCGACACCGTGTTGCCCGGCTACTGGGAATACACCACCAGCGCCGTCGGCGTGCGCGACACCGAGACCAAATGTGTCCGTCCCAGCGAGATCAACCGCTTCTTCGGCGGCCTGTCGACCCGCCGCTGGCGCTGCACCTATCCGGTGCGACAGGTCGGCAACGGCAACGCCCGCTTCGAAGGGACCTGCGAGGACCGCAAGGGCCGGCGCGTCAACGTGCGCCTGAACGGCACCTACCAGCAGGAGAGCTTCACCTTCCGCGGCGGCGCCCAACTGGCGCGCGGTACGCCGTATCTGCCGGCCAGCATCACCGCCCGCCGCGTCAGCGCCCAGTGCCCAGCCAACGCCGAGTATTTCTGAGGCTCAAAGCGGCTTGGCGGCGGCGACCACGTAGGTGTGCTGTTCGCCGTCCGGCAAGGTCAGGCTGACGTACTCCCCGGCCGTGAAGCGTTCCTCGCCGAAGCGGAAGCCGACGGCGTCGGCCGCGTCGCCCGGCTCCAGGTCAACGATCCAGCGCTTGCCGTCATAGTGCAGCCGGCCCTTGGCCTCGGTCTGGCCGTCGCTGAAGCGCCGGGCGTAGCAACGTCCGGGATCGGCGCGCCAGCCGGCGGGATCCAGCCGACCCTCGTCGTCCAGCGGGGCCACGATGTCATAGCCCTCGCCGGGGTCGCCGGCGGGCCGGCCCGGCTCTCGCGCCATCTCCAGGCGGATATGATAGAAGTCGGCCATTGACGTCTCCTGTGGCGGCCCCGTCGGGCGTTGCGGTATGGGAACCGTTGTGCGGGCAAGCGGGCTTGTCCTGCAAGTCGGGGAAAACCCGGAGGACAGACCATGAGCATGCGGTTGGCGTGGGCGACGGCGGCGGCCCTGATCCTGGGCGGGTGCGCCGCGGACGGCCGGATGGATCCTGAACCCGCGCCGGTGGCCGAGGCCGCCTCGCTGGAGGGGGGGGCCGCCCTGGTGCGGCGCAGTTGCGCCGGCTGCCATGCCGTCGAGCGCACTGGCGACAGCCCCATGGCCGCCGCGCCGCCGTTCCGGACGCTGGGCGTCGAATACCCCGTGCGCGATCTCCAGGAGGCCTTCGCCGAGGGGCTGGTCACCACCCACCCGGCCATGCCCGCCATCGAGCTGCAGCCGCAGGAGATCGCCGACGTCATCGCCTGGCTGGAGCATGTCTCCGGCACGGGCGGCTGACATGAAGAAGGCCCGGGATCGCTCCCGGGCCTTCCGTCATTCGGCGATGCGCGTCGATCAGGCGGCTTCGGCTTCCGCAGCCTCTTCCGCGGCTTCAGCCGCCGCGATGACCGCCTTCTTGGCGCTCAGCGACTTGCCGAGCAGTTCGACGGCGGCGTCCTTGTCGATGCGGTTGGCCGCGGCGACTTCGCGGGCCATGCGGTCCAGCGCCGATTCATAGAGCTGGCGCTCCGAATAGGACTGTTCCGGCTGGCTGTCGGCGCGGTGCAGGTCGCGGACCACCTCGGCGATCGAGATCAGGTCGCCCGAGTTGATCTTGGCTTCGTATTCCTGGGCGCGGCGCGACCACATGGTGCGCTTGATGCGGGCGCGGCCCTTAAGGGTGGTCAGGGCCTTGGACACGACGTCGTCGGCGGCCAGCGAACGCAGGCCGGCGGTCTTGGCCTTCTTGGTCGGCACCCGCAGCGTCATCTTCTCGTGATCGAAGGTCACGACATAGACCTCCAGAGACATGCCCGCGACTTCCTGGGTCTCGATGGCCGCCACCTTGCCGACGCCGTGCGCCGGATAGACGACCGCGTCGCCAACCTTGAACTCCAGACCGGTCTTGTTCGTCATGTCATTCCTTTCCCGGCTCGAGACGGCGGGGCGAGGCGCATACGTCGAAACGACGGGGGCGCATCCCGCGGCAACAGCCGCCGGCGTGCTTGTCAGTCGTCAAAACGGAAACGGATCACCAAACCTCTGGCCGATCCCACCTGCGTGGGCGGGATTCTGTCGCAAACGCGGGCGGCGCGAAGAAATCGCAGACCGCCCGACCCAATGACAGTAACCTATCACAAATCTGCGGAATTTCAAAACGTCCACAGCGTCAGCGTACGGAAGGCGGTAAAACCTCTCCTGCCCCGCGACCTGTGCGTCGGAACCCGTGACGGCTGTCGTCAGCTGCCCTTGCCGGGGTTGGGCGAGAAGTATTTTTCGAACTTGCCGGTTTCGCGCTCGAAGGCCTCGGCGTCGGCGGGCGGCGTGCCCTTGACCGTGATGTTCGGCCAGACCTTCGCGTATTCGGCATTGACCATCAGCCACTTGCCGTCCGGCTCGTCCTCGGTGTCCGGCTTGATGGCGTCGACCGGGCATTCCGGTTCGCAGACCCCGCAGTCGATGCACTCGTCCGGCGCGATGACGAGGAAATTCTCACCCTCGTAGAAGCAGTCCACCGGACAGACCTCCACGCAGTCCATGAACTTACATTTCACGCAGGCGTCGGTGACGATGTAGGTCATGAAGCGGAAAGCGTTCGCGCGGTTCGAGGTTACAGGTTGCGCAGATGACGCCCGGCGCCCCGGCTGTCAACTCGGTGGGCGGACGTGACGCATGCGCCGGGGTAAGCTTGCCCTGAAATGCGCGCTTCTTATCTGTAGCCGATGCGATTACAGATCGCGCCCTCATTCAGGAAGGATTTCACTCATGCGTTTCGTTTCCCGCACAGCCATCGCCGCCGCTGCTTCGATCAGCCTGCTGGCCGGCGGCGCCGTCGTCGCCCAGGCGGCCCTGACCAAGGTCCCGGTCGAGGTCCAGGCCGGCGCCTATGACCTCGACTCCGACCACGGCAAGATCACCTGGTCGGTCGATCACCTCGGCTTCTCGACCTACAAGGGCCAGTTCGTGAACGTCGACGCCGACCTGGTGCTGGATCCCGCCGATCCCTCCGCCTCGACCCTGACGGCGACCATCCCCCTGACCGAGGTCGATTCCAACTCCGACGGCCTCGACGCCCACCTGCAGACGGCCGACTTCTTCGACACCGCCAACCATCCCGTCGCCACCTATGTCTCGCGTTCAGTGACGGTGAACCCGGGCGACGCCACACGCGCGACCGTGGTCGGCGACCTGACCCTGCGCGGCGTCACCCGGCCGGTGACCATGGAGGTCAAATTCAACCAGGCTGGCCCGTCCATGGGCGGGGTCTACCGCGCCGGCTTCGATGGCCGGGCGACGATCCAGCGCTCCGACTTCGGCATCAACTTCGCCCTGCCGGTCCTGGGCGACGAGGTCGACCTGCACGTCGAGGGCGAATTCACGCGGCCGTAGGCGGTTCGCTCGGCACTGCGGCGTAGAGGGCGCGGGCCTCCGCGGGCGGTCCGCGCCTTTCGCCCATCCCCAGCACCTCGATCTCCACCAGCCGCCCGCCCTGGGCGAACATCAGGCCGTCGCCGACGTGGACGCTGCGGCTGGGCTTGTCGAGCCGGGTCTGCACCCCGTTGTGGGTCAGCCGCACCGCGCCGCGTTCGACCATGGCCGCGGCCAGCGACCGGCTCCTGGCGAAGCGCGCCCGCCACAGCCAGACGTCGATCCGGCAACTGGTTTCGCTCACACCCAAACTCCGCCCATCCCGGCGAAAGCCGGGACCCGGCGCCCTGGGTGATGGCACGTCGGGGGCTCCAGGCCGATCCGCAGTCCTGAAGCGCCCGCGTCACGCTGGGCAGGACCGGGTCCCGGCTTTCGCCGGGATGAGCGGATGAAGAAAGTCACTTGGCCGCGGTCCGTTTTCGGCGCTTGCGCCTCGCTGGGGCCTGGGGCGCGGTCAGCGCCGACAGGGCCGCGAACGGCGAGTCCTTGGGCGGCTTCGTCGTTCTGGGCGGCCGCCCCGGCCGCTGCGCCCGCGTCGACTTCAGGCCGGTCGCCAACGCCCTGGCCTGCTCCAGCGAAAGCCCCAGTTCGGCCAGGTCGGTCTCGCTCAGCACCCCCTTGTTGCGCGCCCGCCGCTCGGCCACGGACTCCAGCATCTCGACCCCGGCCGCAAATCGTCCGACGGCCCGCAGCCCGAAGGCCGACAGCAGGCGCGCGGACGGCGGCGGCTCGGGCAGGGCGGTCAGCCCGCCGCTCCCGGGGCGGAAGGCCTCGCCGGCCACGAAGGCCTGGGCCACCGCCGGGGCGCGTCCCTTCAGCAGCGCCGGCAGCCAGACCGAATGAGCCCCCAGCCGCACGCCAAAACTCTTCAGGGTGCGCCGCTCGACCTGGCTGAGGGCCGCCAGATCGCGCTCGACCTCACGCCGGTCGATGATCCCGCCCGCCTCGACCAGCCGGTAGGCCACGCCGCGGGGCAGGCCCTTCAGCGTGCCGTTCTCCACCGCCGTCTTGAGGCGCCGCAGCGCCCGCAGCGCCCGACCCGCCTCGCCCGCCAGCCAGGCCTCGAGTCGCCGCTGCGCCCGCTCGCGCGCCGCCACGGGCCCGAGCTCGCCGAGCAGCCGCACCCGGGGCGCGAACCAGTCGCCGCCGGTCACCTGTCCCGCCTGGGCCCCGCGCCACAGCACGGCCCCGTCGGGCGTGACCGCGAAGGCCTCGTCGCCGTCCGCCGCCAGCCGACCCAGCCGCCGCGTGATCTCGGGCGTCACCGCCTGACGCGCGGCATGACGCAGGGCCCGGTCCTCCAGCGCGCTGGCCCCCTTGTCGATCTGGAAGTCGACGCCGGACAGCCGCCCGACCGCATGACCCTCGACCACCACCGCCCCCTCCGGATCGACGTTGGCCACCGCCTCGTCGCGTACGTTCAGGGCCCGCATCAGCGCGGTGGTGCGGCGATCGACGAAGCGCGCGGTCAGCCGCTCGTGCAGCACGTCCGACAGCCGCTCCTCGAGCGCCTTGGTGCGGTCGCGCCAGCCCTGCGGCTGGTCCAGCCAGTCGGGCCGGTTGGCGATATAACTCAGCGTCCGCACGCCGCTCAGCCGCGCCGACAACTGGTCGATCTGGCCGTCGTCGCGATCCAGGTCGGCGAACCGCGGCGCGATCCAGTCGGCGGTCAGCCGGCCGCGTTTGCCGGTCAGGGCCTCGAAAATCTCCTTCGCCAGCCGTCCGTGCTCATCCAGGGTGGTCTTCTGGAAGTCGGGCAGCTGGCAGGCCTCCCACAGCCGCATGATGGCGCCGCGCGAGCGGCCGACCCGGGCCACCTCCTCGTCCTTGATCAGTCGCCGCAGCAGGGTTTCGTCCAGCGCCGGCCGGGTCAGGTTCAGGCCGCGCACACCCGGCGTCACCGTCAGCGAGCGCAGCAGGTCGGGCAGGGTGTCGAAATCCAGCCGGGCGTTGCGCCACTCGGCCGCCTCGACCGGATCGAAGCGGTGCTCGACCACATGTTCGACCAGGTCGGGGTCCAGTTCGATCGCCTCGCCGGTGACCCCGAAGGTGCCGTCCCTCAGATGCCGCCCGGCCCGTCCCGCGATCTGGCCGATCTCGTGGGCGTGCAGCCAGCGCGTCCGGCGGCCGTCGAACTTGCGCAGGCCAGCGAAGGCGACGTGGTCGACGTCCATGTTCAGCCCCATTCCGATGGCGTCGGTGGCCACCAGGCAGTCGACCTCGCCGGACTGGAACAGCTCGACCTGGGCGTTGCGGGTGCGCGGACTGAGACTGCCCATGACCACCGCCGCCCCGCCGCGCTGACGGCGGATCAGTTCGGCGATGGCGTAGACCTGCTCGGTGCTGAAGGCGACGATGGCGCTGCGCCGGGGCAGGCGGGTCAGCTTCTTCGACCCGGCGTAGCTCAGGGTCGACAGCCGCTCGCGCTCCACGATCTCCACGTCCGGGACCAGCGACCGCACCAGCGGCGCCATCGTCCTGGCGCCCAGAAACATGGTCTCGAACCGCCCGCGGGCGTGCAGCAGCCTCTGGGTGAAGACG
>JADGMZ010000041.1 GCA_015234495.1 Brevundimonas sp.
GTGGATCACGGCGGCCACCGGCCGACCGTCCTCGACCACGGCGATGGGGATGCACCACCACGGCTTGCCCTTCATATAGGCGACGGTGCCGTCGATGGGGTCGACCACGAAGATGCGGCGGCGGGAGAGGCGTTCCGGTCCGTCGGCGGTCTCCTCCGACAGCCAGCCGTGGTCGGGGCGCGCCGCCAGCAGGGCGTCCTGCAGCAGCCGGTCGACGGCCATGTCGGCCGAGGTGACCGGGGAGCCGCCGGGCTTGGACCAGATCTTCAGGCCCCGCTCGCGTTCGGCGAGGGCCAGGTCGCCGCCGGCGACGGCGGCGGCGCGGATCAGCTCCAGGTCGGCGGCCAGATCGCTCATTTGCCTGCGATGGCGACCGCGTCGAACAGCAGGGACGGGCTGTTGTTGGCGCCGCGAAACTCGAGATCGGAGCCGCGCTCGAGTCGGGCGTAGAGGTCAGTCAGCTTGCCGGCGACAGTGACCTCGCTGACCGGCCAGGCGATCTCGCCGTTCTCGAACCAGAAGCCGGAGACCCCGGCCGACCAGTCGCCGGTGTTGGCGTTGAGCGAGGGCCCGAACATGGCGGTGACCAGCAGGCCCGTCCCGGCGTCGGCCATCAGGCCGGCGAGGTCGCGTTCGCCCGGCTCCAGCGTCAGGCTGTGGGTCGAGACTCCGGGCGGGCCGGCGAGGCCGCGCGAGGCGTGGGCGGTGGAAGCCATCCCCAGCTGGGCCGCGGCGGCGCTGTTGAGGAGCCAGGTGGTCAGCACGCCGTCGTCGATGATGGCGCGCCGGGTCACCGCCACGCCTTCGTCGTCGAAGGGGGTCGCGCCGAGGCCGCGCGGGCGGAACGGATCGTCGACCAGGCTGACGCCCTTGGGCAGCACCGGCTGACCAAGACGGTCCTTGAGGAAGGAGACGCCGCGCGCCACCGACGGGCCGGAAACGGCGCCGACGAGCGGCGACAATACCTGCATGGCCAGGCGGTTCTCGAAGATCACCGGGGCGGTGGTCGAGGCGATCTTGCGAGGGCCGGTGCGGGCGACGGCGCGCCGGCCGGCCTCGGCGCCGATGGCCCCGGCCGAGGGCAGGTCGGACAGGTGGCGGGTGGCGCGGTGCTCGCCGCCGCGTTCCATGGCCCCGTCCTTTTCGGCGATGACGCCGACGCCGAGCGAAAAGGCCGAGCCATGGTAGGCGCCGTCGAAGCCGTGCGAGGTGACCAGCCGCCAGCGGCTGGAAGAGGCGGCGGCGTGGCCGCCTTCGGAGCGGGCCACGCCGGGTACGGCGAGGGCGGCCGCCTCGGCCTCGGCGGCGACGGCCTCGAGATCGGCGGCGGAGCGTTCAGACGGATCGAACAGATCGAGGTCGGGGAAGGGGCCGCGGGCGAGGCGGTCCTGGGGGGCGAGGCCGGCGTACGGGTCTTCAGGGGCCAGCCTGGCCATGGCCACGGCGCGTTCGACGAGGCGGGCGCGGGTGGCTTCGGACAGGTCGGAGGCGGAGACGGTGGCCTGACGCCGGCCGATGAAGACGCGCAGGCCGAGGTCGCGGCTCTCCTCGCGCTCGACGTCCTCGAGGACGCCGTTGCGGACGCCGACAGACAGGGCGGCGCGCTCGGCGCTGACGGCCTCTGCGGCGTCGGCGCCGGCCCTGAGGGCCGCGGCGACCAGATCAGACAGGATGTCGGGGGAGGCGGCGTCGGAAGCGGAGGACATGCCCCGATATGGCCGGGCCGCCCCGCCGGCGCAACCGGCTCAGGCCGGGGCCATGCCGAGCAGCGGGCAGGCGACCAGTATGGCGGCGGCGGCCAGCAGGGGCAGCCACGTCAGGATCATGCCGATCACGCGCGCCGGGGGCGGCCCCTTGCCGAAGGCCAGGCCGAGCGGATGGATGACCCGGCCGAGGAAGAAGGCGCCGCCGACCAGATGGATCACCCACGCCTGCCAGCCGATCAGGGCCAGCAGGATCAGGGCGCCGATGGCGACCGGCGTGTACTCGGCCGCGTTGCCGAAGCGGCGGGCGGCGACGATCATCACCTCGTCTCCGCCGTCGCCGAGAATGATGCGCTGGCGGCGCCGGGTCATGACCACCGTGACGGACAGGAAGACCAGCAGCAGAATGAGCAGACCGCTCCAGAGGCCTGCGGCTTGCATCGGGGTCATCGGGCGCTCTCCTTCGTTCCGACCCTAGCTGGCTGCCGGGGCCACGCCAAAACTCTCGCATGAGCGCGCGTGGATATCCGACAGCCGCCGATTGCCGGGCAGGTTCCAGGAGCCGGGACGGACCAGGAAGGGGCCGCCGATGCTCCAGTGGCCGTCGCGCCCGCGGATGGCGCGAAAGATCAACGGCGGGCCCTCTGACGAAGTCACCCGCCCGCAGATCACCGCGCCTCCCGGTTTGCGGGTTAGATCGACGACCTGCATGTCCGGATAGGCCGAGGCCCTCTCCTTGAGCTGCGCGACCACATGGCTCTCAGGATCCGCGATGACGACCGGGGCCGGCGGACCGGGCACCCGGATGACCAGGGGGTCGCCGGGCGAGGGCGGTGCGGCCTGCAGCGCCGCGGCAAGGATGGAGACCAGAAGCATCAGTTCTCCCTCGCCACCGGATAGAGGCGGTAACGGTCATCATAGAAGGGGGTTCGCTCGTAGAACCACTGCAAACGCGCGTCGCCGTTGGCGGCGAACTCCGGCTCGGCGGCCAGTTTGGCCTCGAACTCGGCCTTGAGGGCCGGGTCGGCGGCGAGCATGCGCTCGGCCAGGGGGGCGATGGCGTAGCCCTCGATGTATTCGACGCGGCTGAGCACCTCGGGGAAGAGGCCCCAGGCGAACAGGCTTTCGGACGACTGAGGCTCGAGCAGGAGCACGACGACGTCGCCGAGGGTCTGGTCGGTGGGGACGCGGACGGAGCCGGGCTGGAAGGTCCAGTCGCGGCGCTCGGGCGTGACCGAGGTGACGGTGACGGGGACGTGGCCCTCGTTGGCGCGGGTGGACAGCTTCGGGTCATCGAGGCGCAGCATCTCGACGGAGACGGTGCGGGGGGCGTCCAGCGTCTCCATCTGGACGCCGTGCGCGCGCAGGCGCTCGATGACGTCGGCGCGATGGGCCGGGACCCAGTAGGCCTCGGGGCGGCGCAGGGTGAGGGTCGGACGGGAGCCATAGAAGGGCAGCTGCCACAGCTCCGGGTCCGGCTCGCCCAGCCAGCGGACCTCCTGACGACCGGAGGCGGGGCTGTCGTACATCTCGTAGCGGATGCCCTTGAACTCGCGGGTCGCGGTGGGCTGGTCGTCGGCGACGAAGTTGGCCGGGATCTCGGCCGGGCGCAGGGCGCTGTCGACGGCGGCGGCGGCGCGCAGGCCCTCTCCGTGGTCGGCCAGGAGGCGCAGGGCCTGTTCGAGGAAGACGTAGGTGCCCAGAACGCGCTGCTCGTGCGGCTTGAGGCTGTGGTTCTCGATCAGGATGGTCGGCACGTGGGCGGCCGAGCCCCAACCGTTGGAGAAGCGCTCGCCGAGGCCGCCGTCGGACAGACCGGCGCGGGGGTCGTCGTCGACGCCGAAGACCAGTTCGCCGGGGATGTGGCCCTGGGCCTCCAGCGCCGCGTTCATGGCCGGCTTGAAGGTCGCGTCGAGCCAGGCGGCGGTGGCCGGCGAACGCGACCAGACGCCGTTTTCGCCGTTGTATCCGTAGGTGACGTCGTACTGGTAATCCATGCCGTCGGTGACGTGGATGTCGACGTAGAGGTCCGGCCGGTACTTCAGGATCAGGCCGCGGACGGCCCGCATCTCGGGCTGGTCCAGCTTGAGGTAGTCGCGGTTGAGGTTCTGGTTGGTGGCCGTGTTGCGCCAGCCCTGGATGCGGGGGCCGCGCTGGTTCGGCCGGCTGTAGGCCGAAGCGCGTTCGTGGCCGTCGACGGACAGGATCGGGATGAGGATCAGGTTGGCGCGGTCGAGCAGGTCGTCCTTGCCGTAGAAGGCGATGTCGCGCAGCAGCATCATCCCAGCGTCCTTGCCGTCGATCTCGCCGGGGTGGATGCCGGCCTGGGCCAGCAACACCGGCTTGACGGGGTCGAAGGCCGCGCCGTCCTTCGAGGCGATGACGGCGTAGATCGGCCGGCCCTCGGGCGAGACGCCGAACTGTTCGATGCGGATCAGGTCCGAGGCGGCGTCGACGCGATCAAACCAGGCGCGGGTGTCGGCGTAGGTCGGGCTGAAGTCATGGGCGGCGTCGGCTTCGAAGGCGGTGACCCAGGGGTCGGAGGCGTCCCGCAAGAGGGCCCGGCTGGCCCCGTCCCAGTCGGGGGCGGGCGGCAGGAAGGGCTGGTCCCATGGCGCGGCGTTGGGAACGGAAGACGGCGACTGGGCCATGGCGGGAACTCCCAGGGAAAGCAGGGCGAGGGCGGCGAAGAGCGAGCGCATGGGACCTCAGAAGGCGAAGCGATGCGGTCTGGTAACGCCAATCGGCGCCGTGGCCAAATGCGTCCGCGTCGTATCGCCTGCAGCGGCAGGCCCCGATGTGGGCGGCCGTCGGTCGGCCGCGAGGGCGGGAGCCGGCGTCGAACGCGCATGCGGCCGGCCGGACCCTTTGCGGATCCCCGGGTCGTCCGGAGCGGGGAGGCGGCCCTAGCGGTTCCGCTTGCGTTCGAGGCGGTCGATGGTGCGCTGGGCGTCGGCGCGGCGGCGGGTGAGCTCCGCGATCTGGGCCTGCTGGGCTTCGGTCAGGCCGCCGGCAGCCTCGCCCGCGGCCTGCAGGTCGGCGATCTGGCTGTCGATCTCGAAGACCTGGTCCTCGGCCTCATAGAGCCGGTTCTGTTCGCGCTCCGACAGCGGCCGCGGCGCGCTACGGGTCGCGGCGTTGCGACCGGTAAGCACCTGGGCGTCGGCCGGCGCCGCCGGCAGGGTGACAACCGGCATGGCTGTGGCCAGGGCGAGGGCGATGACGAGGCTGCGCTTCATGGGGCGTCTCTCCGGGGAAGGTCGGCCCCATTGTGTATTACAGTTTCGTCATCTGGAAAGCGTCTTTTGGACACAATGCGCGGAGGATCGACCTTATCCGGCCCTAGGCGCGGTTTTTCCAGATGGGCGAACCGTCCCCGGGCAACCCGAGCGTGTCCCAGATATCCGACACACGCTCTACCACGGCCGCGTCCATGCGAATCTCGTCGCCCCACTCCCGTTTCGTCTCGGGCGGCCATTTGTCGGTGGCGTCCAGCCCGATCTTCGAGCCCAGGCCGCTCTCGGGGCTGGCGAAGTCGAGGTAGTCGATGGGGGTGTTCTCGATCACCGTGATGTCCCGGGCGGGGTCCATCTTGGTGGAGATGGCCCACATGACCTGCTTCCAGTCGCGGGCGTCGATGTCGTCGTCCACGACGATCACCCACTTGGTGTACATGAACTGGCGCAGGTAGCTCCAGACGCCGAGCATCACGCGCTTGGCGTGGCCGGGGTAGGCCTTCTTCATCGACACCACGGCGATGCGGTAGGAGCAGCCCTCGGGCGGCAGCCAGAAGTCGACGATCTCCGGGAACTGGCTCTGCAGCAGGGGGATAAAGACCTCGTTCAGCGCCTCGCCCAGCACCGAGGGTTCGTCCGGCGGACGGCCGGTGAAGGTGGTCAGGTAGATGGGGTCGCGGCGCATGGTGATGGCGCTGACCTGGAAGACCGGGAAGGTCTCGACCGAATTGTAGTAGCCGGTGTGGTCGCCGTAGGGGCCTTCCGGCGCGTGCTCGTCGAGCAGGACGTGGCCCTCCAGCACGATCTCGGCTTGGGCCGGGACCATCAGGGGCACGGTCTTGCACGGGACCAGCTCGGCCTTGGCGCCACGCAGCAGGCCGGCGAACTGGTATTCGCTGAGGGTGTCGGGCACCGGGGTGACGGCCGCCAGGATGGTGCCGGGATCGGCCCCGAGGACGACGGCGCAGGGCAGGGGCTCCTTGCTGCGCTTCCTGTGCCGGGCGTAGTGCTGGGCGCCGCCGCGGTGGGCCAGCCAGCGCATGATGGCGCGGTCCTTGCCGAGCACCTGCATGCGGTAGATGCCGAGGTTGAAGTCGTCCTCGCGGGCCTCCGAGGGTCCCTTGGTGACGACCAGGCCCCAGGTGATCAGGGGCGCCGGCTCGCCGGGCCAGCAGCCCTGGACGGGGAGTGAGGTCAGGTCGATCTGGTCGCCTTTCAGCACGACCTGCTGCACCGGGGCGGACTTCACCACCCTGGGCCGCATCGACATCACCGTCTGGGCCAGCGGCAGCATCTCCATGGCGTCGCCGAGGCCGCGCGGCGGCGTGGGGTTGCGCAGGAAGGCGAGCAGTTCGCCGACCTCGCGCAGCTCGGCGGCGGTGGTGCGGGCCTTCTTCTCGAGGGTCACGCCCATGGCCACCCGCTTCACCGTGCCGAAGAGGTTGGCGAGGCAGGGGATGGGGCTGATCGAGCCGTCGGGCATGACCGGCTTTTCGAACAGCACCGCCGGGCCGCCGTTGCGCAGCAGCCGGGTCTGAATTTCGGTCATCTCCAGATGGGTGGAGACGGGCTCGGAGACGCGCACCAGCTCGCCCTGGGCTTCCAGCATGGCGATGAAGTCGCGCAGGGATTTGTAGGCCATCGATCGCTCCAGACTGACCGCTGGATTAGGCGGAGGAAGCGGCGCTGTCACCCGCCCGCGTCGTCAGTGCGCCGCTGTGTCCGAGGTCAGGGCCCAGATCGGCAGGCCGAGCACGCGGGTGGCGGCCGAGACCTGGGCGCTGGTCATGCGGGCGCGCCCGGCCTCGACAAGGCGCAGGCCGGCCGGGGTCATGCCGATGGCTTCGGCGAGGGTGTCGACGTCGGTGGCGCGTTCCGTGCGCCAGCGTCTCAGCCGCGCGCCGAGGGCGACCTGCTCCGGTTCGGAGGCGGGGAGGCCGTGGATGCTCACCACTCATTGTCCCACTGGAAGGCGGGGTCGATCCAGTCGCCGAGGCGACCGTCGGGACTGGCCAGGGCGTGGATGCGGTCCATCTGCTCGGCCGTCAGCTGGAAGTCGAAGATGTCGAAATTCTCGGCGGCGCGGGATTCCCTGGCGGTGCGCGGAATGGCGATGACGTCCTGCTGGATCAGCCAGCGCAGGGCGACCTGGCCGGGCGTCTTGCCGTGGGCGCGGGCGATGTCCTGAAGGGTCGGGTCTCCGGCGACCTTGCCCTGGGCCATCGGCGACCAGGCGGTGATGGCGGCGCCGAGGTCGCCGGCCGTGGCCTTGAGCGTCGAGAGCTTGAGGTAGGGGTGGTATTCGACCTGGTTGGTGATCAGGCGGGCGGGTGACAGGGACTGGGC
>JADGMZ010000042.1 GCA_015234495.1 Brevundimonas sp.
CGCCGCCCCGGCGCCGGACAGGACGACCTTGAGGTCCTCCAGCTTCTTGCCGGCGATATGGGCGGCGTTGATCAGGCCGGCGGTGGAGATGATGGCGGTGCCGTGCTGGTCGTCGTGAAACACCGGGATGTCCAGCAGGTCCTGCAGCTGGCTCTCGATCTCGAAACATTCCGGGGACTTGATGTCCTCCAGGTTCACCCCGCCCCAGGTGTCGCCGATGTTCTTGACGACGGTGACGAATTCGTCCGGGTCGGTGGTCTTCACCTCGACATCGAAGCTGTCGACGTCGGCGAAGCGTTTGAACAGGACCGACTTGCCCTCCATCACCGGCTTGGACGCCATGTGGCCGAGGTTGCCGAGGCCGAGGATGGCCGTGCCGTTGGAGATGACGGCGACCAGGTTGCCCTTGGAGGTGTAGTCGTAGGCCTTGTCGACATCGGCGGCGATGGCCAGCACCGGCACGGCCACGCCCGGCGAATAGGCCAGGGACAGGTCGCGCTGGGTCGCCATCGGCTTGATCGGAGCCATGGAGATCTTGCCCGGCCGCGGATGGCGGTGAAACTCCAGCGCGTCCTCGTCGGAGAAGGTCTGTTTGTCGGTCAGTTCGGGCATGATGGGCGAGGATTCCGGAGCGCGTGGCTGCGCGTCTGCTGGCGTGTTCCTGTTCCTAGTGCGCGGGACCGGGCGCGACAACCGCGACAGCCGCATCCTTTCCTCTGCGGCAAGTTCGACGCCCCCAACCACCCGGTTGTAACCACCTGCCGCGGCTGTTAGTGCGACACGTTATCATTCGCACTCCTGCCCAAGGCGATCCTTTGACCCTGCGTTCTCTGCTGCTCCTTTCCGCCGCCGGCCTGCTCCAGGCCGCGCCCGTCCTCGCCCAGGACGGGGTGGAGACGGAACTGGACGAGGTCATCGTCACCGGCTCCCAGGTGCGCCAGGCCCCCGCCTACGAAGGCGGCCAGGTCGCCACCGGCGGCCGGGTGGGCATGTTCGGCTCGCAGGACGTCATGGACACGCCCTTCACGATGACCAGCTACACCGGGGAACTGGCGCGCAACCAGCAGGCCCGCAGTGTCGCCGACGTGCTGCAGAACGACCCCGCCGTCCGGGTCAGCAAGGGCTTTGGCAACTTCCAGGAGCTGTACGTCATCCGCGGCTTCCCGGTGTTTTCGGACGACATGACCTACAACGGGCTCTACGGCGTGCTGCCGCGTCAGTTCGTGGCCTCCGAGCTGGTCGAGCGGGTCGAGGTCTTCCACGGCGCGACCGCCTTCCTCAACGGCGCCGCGCCCGGCGGCAGCGGGGTCGGGGGCGCCTTCAACCTGACGCCCAAGCGGGCCGGCGACGCGCCCCTCAACCGCCTGACCCTCGGCTGGGACGGCGGCGACGCCCTGTATGCGGCGGGCGACTTCAGCCGCCGCTTCGATGACGACGCCTGGGGCGTGCGCCTCAACGTCGCGGCCCGCGACGGCGAGGGCGTCGTCGATCGGGAACAGCGCGAACTGCAGGTGCTCGGCCTCGGGCTCGACCGTCGCGGCGACCGCGCCCGCTTTTCGGCCGACCTCGGCTGGCAGAACCACCACATCGACGCCGCGCGCCCCAGCGTAACGCCGTCCGGCGCAGTCCCCGCGCCGCCGGCGGCGGACGGCAATTTCGCCCAGCCCTGGACCTTCACCGACGAGGAACAGCTGTTCGGCGTCGCCCGCGGCAAGTTCGACCTGACCGACGACGTCACGGTGTGGGCGGCCTTCGGCGGGCGCAGCGGCCAGGAGGCCAACGTCCTCGCCAATCCGACCGCCGCCGCGGACGGGACGCTCAGCGCCTACCGCTTCGACAATGCCCGCGAGGACACCGTGTGGTCCGGCGACCTCGGCGTCCGCGCCGACCTGACCACCGGCGCCGTGGGCCACCGGCTGGTCGCCTCGGCCTCGCAGGTCCAGCTCAAGTCGGCCAACGCCTACGCCTTCTCCAGCTTCGCCGGCTTCCCGAGCGACCTCTACAATCCCGTCGCCGTCGCGCCCCCGGCCGCCGATTTCTTCGTCGGCGGCGACCTGAACGCGCCGCTGATCACCGAACGGTCGATCGCCTCCAGCGTCGCCCTCGCCGACCAGCTGTCCCTGGTCGACGGCCGGGTCCTCGTCACCGTCGGCGCCCGCTACCAGGAGATCGAGACCCGCTCCTACGATTACAACACCGGCGCCCTGCTGCCGGGCCACTACGAAGGCGACGCCCTCACGCCGGCCCTGGCCGTGGTCTACAAGCCGTCGGATCGCATCTCGGTCTACGCCAACTACGCCGAGGCCCTGATCCCCGGAAAGACCGCGCCGGGAGTGATCAACGGCGTCATCGTCGAGAACGACGGCGAGGTGCTGGACCCGTTCCGCGGCGAGCAGGTCGAGGCCGGCGTCAAATACGACGGGGGCTCCGTCGGGGCCACGCTCAACGCCTTCCGCATCACCCTGCCGGGCGAATATTTCGACGAGACGACCCGGATCTACAGCGCCGGCGGCGAGCAGCGGAACCAGGGCGTCGAGGTCTCCGTCTACGGCCAGCCCGTCGAGGGTCTGCGCCTGCTGGGCGGCCTGACCCTGATGGACGCGGAAGTCACCCGCACGCCGGACGTCGACCTGCGCGGCAAGGCGCCGATCGGCGTGCCCGAGGTGCAGGCCAATCTGAATGTCGAATGGGATGTCCCCGCCGTCGGCGGCCTGACTCTGGAAGGCCGTGCCGTCCACACCGGCACCCAGCAGGTCGACGGCCTCAACACCGTGGAGCTGGACGCCTGGACCCGGTTCGACGCCGGCGTCCGTTACGCCTTCGAGGCCGGCGGCAGGCCGCTGACGCTCCGCGCCCGGGTGGAGAACCTGGCGGACGAGGACCAGTGGGTCGCGGTCGGCGGCTATCCGGGCTCCAACTACCTCACCCTCGGCGCCCCGCGCACCGTTCGGGTGTCGATCTCGGCGGACTTCTGATCGCATGAAGCCGCGGACGGTCCGGGCGTGGTCGTGGGTCCACAAATGGTCGAGCCTGGTCTCGACCGTCTTCCTGCTCATGCTCTGCGTCACCGGCCTGCCGCTGGTCTTCAGCCACGAGCTGGATCACTGGCTGCTGGACGAGGCCTGGGCACCGGCTGATCCGGACGGCGGGAAGCTGGATCTCGACCAGGTGCTGGCCGTCGCCCTGTCGCGCCATCCCGGCGACGTGCCCGCCTTCATGAGCTTCGACGAGGACCGGCCGGTGGTGAATGTGACCAGCCGGGCCCCGGACGCGCCGGCCGGCCAGTTCAACTTCCAGCCCATCGACCAGACCAGCGGCGACCCGGCCCCGCTGGTCTCCGGCCACCCGGTGATGGAATTCCTGCTCCAGCTGCACACCGACCTGTTCCTCGGCCTGCCGGGGATGCTGTTCCTCGGCGTCATGGGGCTGTTGCTGGTCGCGGCGTTGGTCTCGGGGGTGGTGCTCTACGCCCCCTTCATGCGCCGTCTGCCGTTCGGCACGGTCAGGGCCGGCAAGACAGCGCGGACCCGCTGGCTCGACTACCACAACCTGCTGGGCGCGGTGACCGTGGCCTGGGTCTTGGTCGTCGGCATCACCGGCGTCGTCAACACCCTGGCGGTTCCCATCATCGCCTACTGGAAGGACACCGCCCTCAGCGAGCTGACCCGGGCCCATGACGCCCCGGCCGCGCCGTCGGAACGGGCTTCGCTCGACGCCGCCGTCCGCCGCGCGCGAGCAGCCCTGCCCGGGATGAGCCTGCAGTTCGTGGCCTTCCCCGGATCGGACTATTCGACCGACCATCACTATGCGGTCTTCTTCCACGGCGACACGCCGCTGACGACGCACATGACCACACCGGCCCTGATCGACGCCCGCACCGGCGAGCTGGCGGCGGTCACCCCCATGCCCTGGTATGTGAAGACCCTGTCGCTGTCCCAGCCGCTGCATTTCGGCGACTACGGCGGGCTGCCGCTGAAGATCCTCTGGGCCATCCTCGATCTTGTCACCATCGTGGTGCTCGCCAGCGGCCTCTATCTGTGGCTGGGCAAGGGCCGCGCCGGCAAGGCGGTTCGGTCATGATCAAGGCCCCCCATCTGAGCCTCGGCGCCATATTCGCCGCTCCGGCGATCGTCGCCGTCCTGTCCCTGACCGGTCTGGTCGCGGCCCTGATCGGCGACGGCGCCTGGGACGTCGTGGGGTGGCTCGGTCTCGGGGCGTCGGTCGCGGTTCCGGCCTGGGCCCTGGTCGCCCGCCGCCACCGCTGATCCGGATCAGATCGCCAGCGATCCGGTCCCTTCTATCTCGACCGGGCCGGTCTTGAAGACGTGGCCGCCGGCCTCGTCCCAGTCGATCTCCAACTCGCCGCCGTCGGTCTCGACGACGGCGCGGCGGCCGGTCAGGCCGCGGCGCGCCGTGGCCACCAGGGCGGCGCAGGCGCCGGTGCCGCAGGCCCGGGTCAGGCCGGCCCCGCGCTCCCACACCCGCAGGCGAATGCGGTCGGGCGCGAGCACATTGGCGAAGCCGACGTTGACGCCTTGCGGGAACAGCGGGTGGTGCTCGACCAGCGAGCCGGAGCCGCGCACGAAGGCGTCGTCCTGGCGGTCGGTGAAGAAGACCACGTGCGGATTGCCCATCGAGACCGCGCCGGGCGTGTGCAGCACCGGCGCGTCGATGGGGCCGACCTGAAGCTCCACCCCGCGGGTGTCCATCTCCTCGGCCAGCGGCACCTCGGTCCAGTCCAGGCCCGGCCGGCCCATGTCCACCCGCACGCGATGGGTCCCGGCGCGCGTGGCCGTCGTCGGGCCGCCGAGGGTGTCGATGACGACGGAGTCCTTGCCGGTCGACTCCATCAACAGCCAGCCGAGGCAGCGCAGGGCGTTGCCGCAGGTCTCGACCTGGCCGCCGTCGGCGTTCCAGACGCGCATGAAGGCGTCGGCCCGATCGGAAGGCTCGATGGCGATCAGCTGGTCGCAGCCCGGGCCGGGGTCGCGAGCGGCGATCGCCCTCACCTGGTCCGCCGTGGGGGCGAACGGCGTCTCCAGCGCATTGACGACGATGAAGTCGTTGCCGGCGCCGTTCATGCGGACGTAGGGGCGGGTCATGCCGGCGGATATAGCGTTTGCCGGTTCCTTGTGCGAGCGACGCGCGTTATCGCTGGCGCATGGGCCAGCCCGACGCGCAGACCGGCGACGAGGCGAACCGCCAGGGATGGCGGCTGCGAGCCCGCATGCGGTACCTGTATCACGGCTCCTCGCCGACCGCCGTGCGCTTCCGGCTGGCGGTCATCGTCGTCGATTTCGCCATCATCGGCTTCTTTCTCGCCGCGCCGATCCTGCGCGAGGCGGGCTGGGCCTTCTATGTCATCGACGTCATCGTGGCCCTGGTGCTGGCGACCGACCTGGCGGCCCGGGCGCTGGCCTACACCGACATCAAGGACTGGCTGAAACGGCCGTCGACCTGGATCGACCTGTTCATCCTCGCCACCCTGATGTTCCCGCAGTCGCTGTACAATTTCGGCTTCCTGAGGATGCTCAGGCTGTGGACCCTGCTGAGTTCGGACTTCTTCTGGCGCACCGTCGGTCGCCGCTTCGACGACACCCGGGTGGAGGAGGTCACCCGGGCGCTGGCGGCGCTGGTGACCTTCGTCTTCGTCGCCACCGGCTTCGTCTATGCGACCTTCCGGGGTCGCCACGGGGATCTGCACGGCTATCTGGACGCCCTCTATTTCACCGTCTCGAGCCTGACCACGACCGGCTACGGCGACATCACCCTGCCCGGCAACTGGGGCCGGCTGCTGTCGATCATCATCATGCTGACGGGGATCACCCTGTTCGTGCGCCTGGCCCAGACCCTGGTGCGGCCGCACAAGGTGAAATGGCCGTGCGACCAGTGCGGCCTGCAGAAGCACGATCCCGACGCCGTCCACTGCAAGGCCTGCGGCAACCCCCTGTGCATCCCGGACGAGGGGCATCACTAGAGGCGGCAGGGATCAGGCAGCAGGCAGCAGGGCGACGGCGCCTGACGCGGCGCCCGTCGCCCTGCTGCCTGCCGCCTGACATGACAAATCCGTTCCTCCCCGGGCCCCGGCCTTGTGACCGGCCCGCACCCGGGTAAGGTGCCGGCCGACCAAATTGTCGGGGACTCTCCACATGATCCGTTCCGCCGCCGCGCTCGCCGCGCTGCTCGCCTCCACCGCCCTTTCGAGCGCCGCCATGGCCCAGACTCCGGCTTCGGCCGCACCCGCCCCGTCGCCCGCCGAGGTCTCCGGCGGCGGCTTCGCCACCTCGGACGCGACCGACCCCTACCTGTGGCTGGAAGAGGTCGAGGGCGATCGCGCCATGGCCTGGGTGAACCAGCATAACGCGCATTCGCTGGGCGTGCTGCGCGGCGACCCGCGCTTCGAGACCCTGCACCAGCAGGCGCTGGAGATCGTCCAGGCGCGCGACCGCATCCCCGGCGTCGGCTTCAACCACGACGGCACACTGGATAATTTCTGGCAGGACGCCGAGCACGTGCGCGGCGTCTGGCGCACCACCACCCTGGACAGCTACCGCACCGCCGAGCCGCAGTGGGAGACGGTGCTCGACATCGACGCCCTGGCCGAGGCCGAGGGCAAGAACTGGGTCTACAAGGGCGCGTCCTGCCTGCCGCCGGAGGAGACCCGCTGCCTCGTCATGCTGTCGGACGGCGGCAAGGACGCAGTGACGGTGCGCGAGTTCGACCGGTCGACGAAGACCTTCGTGGAGGGCGGCTTCGTCCTGCCCGAGTCCAAGGGCGGCGCCTCCTGGGTTGACGAGGACACCCTGCTGATCTCGCGCGACTTCGGCCCCGGCACCCTGACTGACTCCGGCTATCCGATGATCGTCAAGGTGCTGAAGCGCGGCCAGACGATCGACCAGGCGCAGACGGTGTTCACCGGCCAGCCGACCGACGTGTCGGTGTCGGGTTACAGCCTGCGCGACGCCGACGGGAACATCCGCGCCACCCTGATCAACCGGGGCGTCAACTTCTACGAGGGCGAGACGCACCGGCTGAACGCCGACGGCACGACCACGAAGCTGGAGCTGCCGGCCAAGTCGAACATCAACGCCCTGGTGCAGGGCCAGCTGGTGGTGACCACCGATCAGGACTGGACCGCGCCCTCGGGGCAGGAATTCAAGACCGGCGACGTGATCGCCTGGGACCTCGACCGCTGGCTGGCCGATCCGGCGACCCCGGCCCAGCTGGT
>JADGMZ010000043.1 GCA_015234495.1 Brevundimonas sp.
CGGCCCAGAACAAGCAGGTCGAGGCCAAGAATTTCGAGGTCGAACAGGCCCGCTTCGCGCTCGAGGAAAAGGCCGAACAGCTGGCCCTGACGTCGAAATACAAGTCCGAGTTCCTGGCCAACATGAGCCACGAGCTGCGCACGCCGCTGAACAGCCTGCTGATCCTGTCCAAGATGCTCAGCGAGAACACCCAGGGGAACCTGACCGGCAAGCAGGTGGAGTTCGCCAAGAACATCCACGCCGCCGGTTCCGACCTGCTCGGCCTGATCAACGACATCCTCGACCTGTCGAAGATCGAGTCGGGCACCGTCACGCTGGACATCGGCGAGACCCGGTTCGACTCCCTGCGCGACCAGATGGAGCGGACCTTCGCCCAGATCGCCCAGGACAAGAAGCTGGACTTCCGCATCGACCTCGATTCCGGCCTGCCGGCGGCGATGTACACCGACGACAAGCGGCTGCAGCAGATCATCAAGAACCTGCTCTCCAACGCCTTCAAATTCACCGCCCAGGGCGAGGTGCGGCTGTCGGTGCGGCGGGCGGACAACGGCTGGAGCCAGGGCAACGAGCATCTGAACACCGCCGGCCAGGTGCTGGCCTTCTCGGTCACGGACAGCGGCATCGGCATCCCCGAGGACAAGCAGCGGATCATCTTCGAGGCCTTCCAGCAGGCCGACGGGACGACCAGCCGGAAATACGGCGGCACCGGCCTGGGCCTGTCGATCAGTCGCGAGATCACCCGCACCCTGGGCGGCGAACTGAAGGTCGAGAGCGAGCCGGAAAAGGGCTCGACCTTCACCCTCTACCTTCCGCTCAATTTCAGCCCCGGTCCGGTGGTCGCCGGCCCGGCCGGCCGCGACGCCCCGCAGGCGGTGACCGTCCGCAATCTGCCGCCCCAGGAGGAGGTCGAGACGATCGAAACCGTCAGCGACGACCGCGACTCCGTGGGCGACGGCGATGCGGTGATCCTGATCGTCGAGGACGATCCGCGCTTCGCCTCCATCCTGCTGGGGCTGGCGCATGAGGGCGGCTTCAAGGGGATCGTCACCCGGCAGGGGGCGGCCGTCGCCTCGCTGGCCCGGCGCTATACGCCGGAGGCCATCATCCTCGACATCGGCCTGCCTGACATGGACGGGCTGGCCCTGCTGGACCTGCTGAAGCGGACCCCGGAGACGCGACATATCCCGGTCCATGTGATGTCGGCGGATGACCAGGCGTCGCTGGGACTGGCCATCGGGGCTTTCGGCTTCACCGCCAAGCCGGTCGACCGCGAACGGGTGGTGGCCAGCCTGGACGAGGTCCGCGGCTTCATGGCGGCCACCGACCGGCGGCTGGTCTTCGTGGGCCCGAGCGGACCCGCGGCGGCCGGGCTGAAGACCGCCTTCCGCTCGGTGACCCGCCTCGACGGCCTCAAGGCGCTGGCGAAGGCGAAGATCCGGCCGACCGACAGCCTGGTGATCGACATCGCCAGCGCGCCGGTTTCAGCCGTCCTCGACTACATGAGGAGCGCCGGCCGGACGGTGCTGGTCTACGCCGGCGAACGGCTGGACGCCAACGACGAGCGCAAGCTGCGGCTGGCCGTGTTCGCCGGTCAGGCGCGCCTGGCCCGCACCCCGGAGCAGCTGCTGGAGCAGGCCGCCCTGCTGCTCCACGCCCCGACCGAACGGCTGTCCGAACAGGCGCGTCTGAGCCTGGCCCAGACCCGCAAGGAGGACGCCATCCTGACAGGCCGGACGGCGCTGGTGATCGACGATGACATCCGCAACATCTTCTCCATGGCCAGTGCGCTGGAGGAGTTCGGCGTCGACCTGCACTACGCCGAGAGCGGCCGGGCCGGGCTGGACCTGCTGCGGCAGCATCCGGAGATCGACGTCGTCCTGGTCGACATCATGATGCCGGACATGGACGGCTACGAGACGATCCGCGAGATCCGCTCGATCGCACGGTTCACCGACCTGCCGATCATCGCCGTCACCGCCAAGGCGATGAAGGGCGACCGGTCGAAATGCATCCAGGCGGGAGCCTCGGACTATGTCTCCAAGCCGGTGGACATCGACTATCTGATCTCGGTGATGCGGGTGTCGATCCAGCGGAGCGACGCCCAGCGACTGGGCGAAGCGCCTGCGCCGGTCCCGCGCGTTCCGGCGGACGCCTGATGCCGGAAACTCGCAGAAAGCCCGTGGCGGGCGCGCCATTGAAGGCGCGGGTGCTGATCGTCGACGACGACGAGCGCAACGCCTTCGCCGCCTCGGAGGCGCTGGAGGTGCTGGGCCATGAACTGGTCGTGGCGCGATCGGGCGAGGAGGCTCTGCGCCTGCTGCTGGCGCAGGAGTTCGCGGTCATCCTGCTGGACCTGCACATGCCGGGCATGGACGGCTACGAGACGGCGCGGCTGATCCGCGCCCACCCCCGCACCCGCGACACGCCGATCGTCTTCGTCACCGCCGTGTTCCGCGATGAGTCGCACATCTTCCAGGCCTATTCGGTCGGAGCGGTCGACGTGGTCTTCAAGCCGGTCGATCCGTTCATCCTGCGCTCCAAGGTGGCCATCCTGGCGGACCTCCACCTGAAGACCATCGAGGTGCGACGGCAGGGCGAGGAGCGGTCGGCGCTGCTGGAGGAAAACGCCCGCATCAGCGACGAGAAACTGGCGGCGGAACTGGCGCTGAGGACGACGCGGGAGCGGCAGGACGCGATCCTGAAGTCGCTGCCGGTGGTGTTCACCGCCCGCACCACGGTGCATCCGTTCGGGGCGCGGTTTGTCAGCGACAGCATCACCCCGCTGACCGGCTTCGAGCCGCAGCGCTTCGTGGACGAGCCGGAGATGGGCCTGGGACGCATCCATCCGGACGACGTCGAGAGCGTCGCGGAATGCCTGATGAAGGCGGCCGAGACCGGGGCCTACGCCTGCGAATACCGCTGGATGTGCGCCAACGGCGAGTACCGGACCCTGCTCGACCAGGGCGTCTGGAGCGTCGACGAGGACGGCGAGGCCCAGATCCTGGGCACCCTGCTGGACGTCACCGAGCGGCGGCATCTGGAGGAGCAGCTGACCCAGGCCCGCAAGATGGAGGCCGTGGGCCAGCTGACCGGCGGCGTGGCGCACGACTTCAACAACCTGCTGACAGTGGTGCTGGGCAACGCCGACATCCTGCTGCGCCGCGTCGACGACCAGCCCAACCTGGTCAAGCATCTGGGGGCCATCCGCGCCGCCGCGGACAAGGGCCAGACCCTGACCCGACAGCTGCTGGCCTTCTCGCGGCGGCAGCAGCTGAACCCGAGCGTCGTCGACCTGAACACGCTGATCCGCAACTTCCTGCCGCTGATGAAGCAGGCAGTCGGCGAGGGGGTGGTGGTCAGGCTGGAACTGGCCGCCGAGCCCCTGCACGCCCTGGTCGATCCGACCCATCTGGAGACCGCCCTGCTCAATCTGGCGGTCAACGCCCGCGATGCGATGGACAACGAGGGCGACCTGACCATCAGCGCCCGCCGCACCAGCCAGGACGGCGCGGACTGCGGCGAGATCCGCGTCTCCGACACCGGATCGGGGATGAGCCCGCAGGTGGCCGACCGGGTGTTCGAGCCCTTCTACACGACCAAGGACATTGGCCGAGGCTCGGGCCTGGGCCTGTCGCAGGTCTACGGCTTCGTGGCCCAGTCGGGCGGTCGGGTCGAGGTCGACACCAGCCCCGGCGAGGGCGCGGCCTTCACCCTCACCCTGCCCCTGACGGAAGAGAAGCCGGCGGAGCCGACCGCCCCTGCCCAGGCTGGCGAGGCCGAAACCGGCTCGGAACGCATCCTGATCGTCGAGGACGACCCGGCGGTGCTGAGCGTCTGCCTCGATATGCTCGACGGGCTCGGCTATCGCTGCGAGGTGGCGGCCGACGCGGCCGGGGCGCTGCACCGGCTGAGCGGGGACCAGGGCTATGACCTGCTGTTCTCGGACGTGGTCATGCCGGGCGGGTTGAACGGCATCGAGCTGGCGCGGCGGGCGCAGGCGCTGCGGCCCGAGCTGAAGGTGCTGCTGACCTCGGGCTATCTGGGCGATGCGGTGCAGGGGCTGTCGCACGAGTTCGCCCTGATCGAGAAACCCTACAAGCGGGCCGCCCTGGCCACGCAGATCCGCAGCGTGCTGGCCAATGCCGCGGCCGCTGCGCCCCCGCCCCCCATGGAGACCGTCTCCTCGGGCTGACCGGGCGGCCCGGTCCTTGCGGAATTCGCCTCAGAGGAGGCTTTTCCGATGGCCTGGACCGCGATTTCGACCCGGAATGAGACAGTTCCCATCGTCAGGGGGGGCTGGCTCGACGCGCTGCGTTTCATCGTGGCCGGGTTGATCATCCTGCATCACTTCCAGGCGGCCGGCCCGGTGGCCCTGGCCGAGGGCCTGCATCCGGTGTTCGAGCGGGGCGGCTTCCTGCTGACCAACTTCTTCCTGATCGACAGCGGATATGTGCTGATGCGCGTCTACGGCGCTCCGGTCGCCGCCGGGCGGATGTCGGCCGGGGACTTCTTCCTCAAGCGGTATCTGCGGGTTCTGCCGGCCCACCTGATCATGGGCCTGAGCCTGGTGGTGCTGATCGTCGGCGGCGGGGCTCTGGGCTTTGCGCCCCGGGCCCCGGAGTGGTTCCGCTGGGATCAACTGCCGGCCCAGCTGACCCTGACCCAGGCCTTCGGCATGCCGGGCGGCCTCGGCTGGAACGCCCCCAGCTGGTCGATCTCGGCCCTGATCGGCTGCTACCTGGCCTTCCCGTGGCTGCTCAAGGGGGTGGCTCGCCTGGGGCCGTGGAGCGTGCTGGCCCTGGGAGTCGGCGGCTATCTGCTGGCCAACCAGCTGTGCTGGACCCTGCTCGGCTATCCGGTCTACCAGATGCCGATGGGCTACGGCTTCATCCGCGCCCTGCCCCTGTTCGCCCTGGGCGTGGCCCTGGCCTGGTTCGCGCAGAGGGTCTGGATCAGTCCGAAGCTCGCCGGCTGGGCCGGGATCGGCGCCGCGCTGATGCTGGCCTTCGTGCAGTATTTCGACAAGCACGCCCTGGTGTCACTGGCCTGTATCTCGGTGATCATCCTGGCGGCCGGCGCGACGCCGACGCCGCGGCCCTCGAAATGGGTCGAGAAGGCCGCCCAGGTCAGCTTCTCCATGTTCATCACCAATGAGGTGGTGCGCATCGCCTGGTTCGGCGTGGCCAATGTGGCCATCGTTCGCTTCGCCCTGCCGACGGGGGTGCAATGGGCCCTGTGGGCGGCCGGGGTGGGGGCGGCCTTCGTCTTCGCCTGGGCCTTCCACTTCGCCATCGACAACCCGATTCAGTCCCGCATCCGGACGTGGCTGAAGGGGCGGTCGCGGCGGTCCGTGGCCGTCACCCAGCCGGTGGTGTCGCTGGAGGGGTGATCGGGACCGACAGCCGGAACAGGCTCCGAGCGGTTGTCCCGATCAGAGGCGCCAGGGGGTCGGGGCGGATGCGAAGCGCCGGATGAATTCGCCGCAAGCTGGATGCGCCGCCGTCAGATCGGCATCCGCATGATCTCCTGATAGGCGGAGATGACCTGATCGCGGACGGCCATGACGGTTTCAAGGGAGGCCTCGGCCGAGGACACGGCGGTGACCACGTCGATCAGACTGCCCTGGCCCTGGACCATGGAGGTCATCTGGGTCTCGGCGGCCTTCGAGGTCTGGGTCATGTCGCCCATGACGTTGCTGAGCAGGTCGGCGAAGCCGGACTGCGCCGCCGGGGCCGCCGGCGCGGTCGGCATGGCCCCGCCCTGGACCGCCGCATAGGCCTTGGCCGCCATCAAGGGGTTCATCGCTCAGCCTCTACTTCTTCAGGATATCGAGGGTGCGGTTGTCCATCGACCGCGCCGTCTCGATGACGTTGAGATTGGCCTCGTAGGCGCGCTGGGCCTCGCGCATGTCCATCGCCTCGATCAGGGTGTCGACGTTGGGACGCAGCACGTAGCCCTCGGCGTTGGCGGCCGGATGCGACGGATCGTACTCCGAGCGGAAGTCGCCCATGTCGGGCCGAACCTCGGCGAGGGTGACGCCGGTGGCGCCGTCGATCTCGCGCGCCTGGAAGACCGGGATCTGGCGGCGATAGGGCTGGCCGCCCGCGACCTGGGCGGTGGACTGGGCGTTGGCGATGTTCTCGGCGATGACCCGCATGCGCGACTGCTGCGCCTTCAGCGCGCTGGCGGCGACGGCCATGGCGCTGTTGCGGGGCGGGACGGGGTCGGTCATCGGCTACTCCTCACGGGTCAGCGGCCCGGCGGGCGGGCGGCCATGCGCAGCATCTGCATGGACTTCTGATAGAGGCCGATGGCGGCGTCATAGGCCATGCGGCTCTCGGCCATCTTCAGCATCTGCTCCTCGACCACGACCGAGTTGCCGTCGAGCGTGGTCTCGGAGTCCGGGGCCTTGTGCGCCTCGAACTGCGCGGCGGAACCGGCCGGGGCGATATGCATGGCGCTGGTGCGCGTCATCTGCAGACGGCCGCCGCTGAGGGCGGAGGCGAAGTCGGTCGGCTGGCTGAGGTCGCGGCCGACGTAGCCGGGGGTGTCGGCGTTGGCGACGTTCTCGGCGATCACGCGCTGGCGCTGGTCGAGCCAGGTCAGGCGGCCCTTGATCTGGCTGAGCAGGGGCAGGTCGGTGATGGCCATGGGCGTCTCCTCCCCTTTGCGCGGATCGGGCGCGAGCCGCCCACCGTTCGATGGGCAGAAACTGCCGCCTGCATGGTTAATGGGAGGTTATCTCAACGCCCCGTTAACCATGATCGCCACAGGCTGGGACGCCGGACATGCTTCGCCGGCGGGGCGGCTGTCGCATGAATTTTCTCGATCTGCTGCGGGCGCTGTTCGCCCTGGCCTTCACCCTCGGCATCATCGGCCTGGCCGCCTGGGCGGCGCGCCGCTATGCGCCCCAGCTGATGGCCCGCCTCAGCGCCGAGCGCGGCGAACGGCGCATGGCGGTGGTCGAGACCCTGGTGCTGGATCCGGCCCGGCGGCTGGTGCTGGTGCGGATCGACGACGAGGAGCGGCTGCTGATTCTCGGCGAAGGCCGCGAGCTGATCGAGCCCCGGGGGGAGAAGTGAGCCGCCTTTGGTTCTCCCCCCCCGTCCCGGGCAGGGTCGGCGCGCAGCGCCGGGGTGGGGAGGGCCCGGCGACGAGAGCGCCCGAGCCTGCTTCGCGGAGCCGCCCGC
>JADGMZ010000044.1:0-3526 GCA_015234495.1 Brevundimonas sp.
CGGGCAAGGTGCTGGCCCGGGTCATGGACCTGCAGGCCAGGTCCCCCAACACCCAGGCCCTGCGCGAGTTCGACAATGTCCGCGGGGCCATCGGCGGCCAGGGCATGCTGGCCCTGTTCGACGCGCCGTGGACGCCGATCTACCTGATCTGCTGCTTCCTGCTGCACCCGGCCATCGGCATCCTGACCCTGGTCGGCGGCCTGATCCTGTTCGGCCTCGCCTGGCTGAACGAGCGCGACACCCGCCCGCGGCTGGGCAAGGCCATCCAGTCCCAGAACCACGCCTATTCCGCCCAGGAGGCCATCGCCGGCCAGACCGAGGTGGTCCGGGCCCTGGGCATGCGCCAGTCCTCTATCGCCCGTCAGATCGAGCAGCGCCGTCAGGCCACCGCCGCCCATGCCGACGCCCAGCTGACCGGCGGCCGCTATTCCAGCGCCATCAAATTCCTTCGCCTGGCCATGCAGTCCGGCGCGCTCGGCCTCGCCGGCCTGCTGGCGGTCCAGGGCGAGATCTCGCCGGGCGCCATCATCGCCTCCTCGGTGCTGCTCAGCCGCGCCGTGGCCCCGATCGAACTGCTGGTCGGGGTGTGGCCCACCCTGGTTCAGGCCGCGGCCAGCTGGAAGACCATGACCGAGCTGTTCGCCAGCACGGCCTCCGTCGAGCGCGAGCGCACCGCCCTGCCCGATCCCAAGGGCCGGCTTCAGGTCGAGGCGGTGACGGTGAAATTCCCCGACACCGAGGCGCCCCAGGTCCGTTCGGTCAGCTTCAATCTCAAGCCGGGCCAGACCCTGGGCGTGGTGGGCGCCAGCGGCTCGGGCAAGACCACCCTCGCCCGCGTCATCGCCGGGGCGCTCAAGCCCCAGGCCGGAGCGGTGCGCCTCGACGGGGCCGAGTACGAGGCCCGCGAGGGTGACGAACTGGCCCGCTGGATCGGCTATCTGCCCCAGGTCCCCAGCCTGTTCGCGGGCTCGATCAAGGACAACATCTCCCGCTTCACCACCGCCACTGGCGTCGATCAGGAGACCGCAGACCGCGGCGCGGTCAAGGCCGCCATGGCCGCAGGCGCGCACGAGCTGATCCTGCGCCTGCCCAACGGCTACGACACCGTGCTCGGCCCGTTCGGCCAGGGCCTCTCGGCCGGCCAGGCGCAGCGCGTGGCCCTCGCCCGGGCCCTGTATGGCGAACCGGTGCTGCTGGTGCTGGACGAGCCCAACTCCAACCTCGACCAGGAAGGCGAGGCCGCGTTGATGCAGGCCATCCTCGGGGCGGCCGCCCGCGGCGCGGCCGTGGTCATCATCGCCCACCGCGCCGGCGTCCTCGCCCGCGTCGACCGGCTGCTGATGATGCGCGAGGGCGTGGTGCAGATGGAGGGCCCGCGCGAGGAGGTGCTTGAGCGCATGCGCGCCGCCTCGCCCAAGGCCGCCGCCGCGGCTCCGGCCGGTGCCCCGGCTCCGGCCGGCGCCCCGGCTCCGGCCCCCACTCCGGCCCCCACTCCGGCCAATGTGACCCGCCTGCCTGATCCGTCGCAGCCGCAGCGGCGCGCCCAATGACCGACGCCGCCGCGCCGGAAGGCGCCGCTCCGCCACCCGCGCCGCCGCCGCCCGCCGAACCGGCGCCGGTGCCGGACACCCCGCGCCGCGAGCTGATCGTCGGCGGGGTCATCATCCTGCTGTTCTTCGGCATCTTCCTCGGCTGGGCCGCCTTCGCCCCGCTCGACGCCGGGGCCTACGGCCAGGGCCAGATCGCCGTCTCCGGCAATCGCCAGGCGGTCCAGCACCGCGAAGGCGGCGTGGTCAGCGCCCTCTACGTCAAGGAAGGCGACACCGTCCGCCGCGACCAGATCCTGCTGTCCCTGTCCAGCGGCGAACTGCGCGCGACCGAACGCGGCGTCGCGAGCCAGGTCTACGCCCTGCTGGCCCAGCGGGCCCGGCTGATCGCCGAGCGCGACGGCCTGGCCGCCATCCCTGTCCCGGCCGAGTTCGCCGAGCTGACGCCGGCCGACGCCGCCCTCGCCCAGGAATCGCTGCGCATCCAGCGCCTGCAATTCGGGGCGCGACGGACCGGGCGTTCGACCGAGACGGGCGTGCTGCGCCAGCGCATCGCCCAGCTCAACGAGCAGATCCAGGGCTACGAACGCCAGATCGAGGCCAACCTCGAACAGCAGCGCCTGATCCAGGAAGAGCTGGAGGGCATGCGCAGCCTCGCCGACCGCGGCTTTGCCCCGATGACCCGGGTCCGCGCCCTCGAGCGCACCGCCGCCCAGCTGGACGGCGAGCAGGGCTCGCTGCGGGCGCAGATCGCGCGCTCGCGCGAGGCGGTGGGCGAGACCCGGCTGCAGATGTCGGGCGTGACCTCCGAGATGGCCGAGGACGTGGCCGACCAGCTGCGCCAGATCGATGTGCAGCTGAACGAGCTGCGCCCGCGGCTGAGCGAGTTGCGCTCCCAGATCGCGCGCAGCGAGGTCCGCGCCCCGGCCACCGGCCAGGTCGTCGGCCTGACCATCTTCACCCAGGGCGGGGTGATCCAGCCGGGCCAGACCCTGATGGAGATCGTGCCGGCCGACGCCTCCCAGATCATCGTCGCCCAGATCAGCCCGAACGACGTCGACAACCTGCGCCCCGGCCAGACCACCGAGGTCCGCTTCCCCGGCCTGCGCGAGCGCAACCCCCCGACCATCCACGGCCGCGTCACCCGCATCTCGGCCGACAGCTTCACGGTGGAGGAGACCGGGGCCAGCTACTATCGCGCCGAGATCGTCGTGCCCGCCGAAGAGATGGCCAAGCTGGGCCGCGGCGCCAACACCCTGCGCCCGGGCGCCCCGGTCGAGGTCATCATCCTGCTTCGCAAGCGCACCGCCCTCAGCTACCTGCTGGAGCCCCTGACCAACAACCTCTGGCGCTCGGGCAGCGAACAATAGATCCGCCGCCGGCGTCGGGTTCATCACGACGGCTCGAAGCGAATGCCGCCGTTTGCTGGCAATCCGCGGATTTCCACTCCGATAGCGGAAACCTTCCTCCGCCTTTTCAGACCCATCGCTGTTTCTGAAAGCGATCTTCCCGCCTGAGGGAAAACCGGCCGCAGAATGCGCACCCGGTCTTTGACAATCGAACCCCCCGCCGCTCCGCCAGGAGCCGCGTCCGACCGCCCGGCGGCGCCGATTTGCGCGCCTCCGCCGCCGACTGCACGATTCAGCCCTCCTCGCCGTTCGGGCCCGACAGGGAGAAATCTCCAAGCCTCTGAAATCCTTCAGAAGCGATGTCGACCCTGTCGACTCTGTCGACTCATTTTTCAGCCCGTCCCGCGGCAAGAATTTTCTCGCGGCTCGAATCCCCAATCTCCGCCGCCTACTACCTGCTGCCTGCTGCCTGCTGCCTGAGTTCCCCCTCGACTTCCCCCGCGTCATCACGGAATGTTACAGCGCGCCCCCCCCCCCCCAAGGAAACCCCCCGCCCGATGCCCCCCCCCCCCGGCCCCCAGGCCGGCGGGCCCCCCGCCCACCACGATCAGGTCAGCGGAGGCCATCGGG
>JADGMZ010000044.1:3536-7179 GCA_015234495.1 Brevundimonas sp.
CCCGGCTCATCCCCGAAATTTAACGGCCCCCCCCCCCCCCCGAAGGAGACGCCCATGCCGATGACGCCGCGCGCCGGACTGCAGGTCGACGTGACCCTCGCCGCCTTCATCGAGAATGAGGTCCTGCCGGGCCTCGACCTCGCGGCCGGAGACTTCTGGGCCGGCGCCGCCGACATCCTGGCCCGGTTCGCGCCCCGGAATCGCCGCCTGCTCGCGGTCCGCGACGAGTTGCAGGCCCGCATCGACGCCTGGAGCCGGGAGGGCCGCGGACGGCCGCACGACCCGGCCGGGGCCGAGGCCTTTCTGCGCGACATCGGCTATCTCGTCGACGAACCGGCCCCGTTCAGCATCGGCACGGCCAATGTGGACCCCGAGGTGGCGACCCTCGCCGGCCCGCAGCTGGTCGTGCCCAGCCTCAACGCCCGCTTCGTGCTCAACGCCGCCAACGCCCGCTGGGGCAGTCTGTACGACGCCCTCTACGGCACGGACGCGCTCGGCGACCTGCCGCCGCCCGGCCCCTACGATCCCGACCGCGGCGCCCGCGTCGTCGCCCGGGCCAGGGCCTTCCTCGACGAGGCCGTGCCGCTGGCCGGGGGCGGTTGGGCCGACCTGACCGATCCGCACCGGGACATCGTCCTGCGTGACCCGGCCCAGGCCGTCGGCCGCACCGAGCGTTCGCGCCTGTTCCGCCACAACGGCCTGCACATCGAGGTGGTCTTCGACCCCGACCATCCGATCGGCCGCGACGACCCGGCCGGGATCTCCGACGTGGTCCTGGAAGCCGCCCTGACCGCCATCGTCGACCTCGAGGACTCCGTCGCCGCCGTCGACGCCGCCGACAAGACCGCCGCCTGGCGCAACTGGCTCGGCCTGATGAAGGGCGATCTGGAAGAGACCTTCGACAAGGGCGGGCGCTCCCTGACCCGCGCCCTGGCCCCCGACCGCGAGGTCATCGCGCCGGACGGATCGACGATCGTCCTGCCCGGCCGGTCGCTGCTGTTCGTGCGCAACGTCGGCCACCTGATGACCAGCCCGGCCGTGCGCCTGCCCGACGGCGCCGAAGCCCCCGAAGGCGTTCTCGACGGCCTCGTCACCAGCCTGATCGCCCTGCACGACCTCAAGGGGCTGGGCCGCTTCCGCAACAGCCGCGCCGGCTCCGTCTATATCGTCAAGCCGAAGATGCACGGCCCGGACGAGTGCGCCTTCACCAACGACCTGTTCGACGCCGTCGAGGACCTGCTGGCCCTGCCCCGCCACACCCTCAAGGTCGGCGTCATGGACGAGGAGCGCCGCACCTCGGCCAACCTCGCCGCCTGCATCCATGCGGTGAGAGACCGGATCGTCTTCATCAACACCGGCTTCCTCGACCGCACCGGCGACGAGATCCACACCGCCATGCAGGCCGGCCCCGTCATCCGAAAGGGCGACATCAAGGGCTCGGACTGGATCGCCGCCTACGAAGCCCGCAACGTCGCCATCGGCCTGGCCTGCGGCCTCGACGGCAAGGCGCAGATCGGCAAGGGCATGTGGGCCGCCCCCGACCGCATGGCCGACATGCTCGACCAGAAGGCGGCCCATCCGAAGACCGGCGCCAACACCGCCTGGGTGCCCAGCCCCACCGCCGCCACCCTGCACGCCCTGCACTACCACCAGACCGACGTCTTCGCCCTTCGCCCCGACATCGCCGCCCGTCCGGCCCCCGGCCTCGACGCCCTGCTGACCCCGCCCCTGGCGACCGGCCGCAACTGGTCGGAGGCCGAGATCGCCGAGGAGCTCGACAACAACGCCCAGGGCCTGCTCGGCTACGTCGTCCGCTGGATCGACCAGGGCGTCGGCTGCTCCAAGGTGCCCGACATCCACGACGTCGGCCTGATGGAGGACCGCGCCACCCTGCGCATCTCATCCCAGCACATGGCCAACTGGCTGCTCCACGGCGTCTGCACCCCCGAACAGGTCGACGCCGCCCTCCTGCGCATGGCGGCGAAGGTCGATGCCCAGAACGCCGGCGATCCCCTCTACCGCCCCATGGCCGCAGACCCTGCGAACAGCCTCGCCTTCCAGGCCGCCCGCGCTCTGGTGTTCGAGGGAACGGCCCAGCCCAACGGCTACACCGAACCCCTGCTCCACCGCTTCCGGCGACGCGCCAAGGGCGGCTGATCCCCGGCCCCCTTGACCTGGCTGCCTTGACTTGGCCGCATTGGTCGCCCACTTACGCCGCATCGCACAATCGCGATGTCCGGCGCCTCCAGCGCGTGTGGGTCTTCAGCAACGAAGACCTGACTGTAGCAGGGGCCGGCCCCTCAAGATTTCATTCGCTGCCCGGACACGCGGGGCGGCGCCCGATCCACCCCGACGGCCTCACCCTGAGGCTCAACCGGGACTGGCGGTGCGCGGCCTTTCGGCGTTGAGCCATGGCTGTTGCGCGTCGCCGCACGCGAAAGAAGCCGCTCCGTGAGCAACAAGACCTTCGACTCCATGAACCTCAACCCGGCCCTGCTCCAGGCGCTGGCGTCCGAGGGCTACACCACCCCCACGCCGATCCAGCAGCAGGCCATCCCCGACGTCATGGCCGGCAAGGACCTGCTGGGCATCGCCCAGACCGGCACTGGCAAGACCGCGGCCTTCGCCCTGCCGATCCTGCACCGCCTGGCCGCCAACCGCATCGCGCCCGTGCCCCGCACCACGCGGGTGCTGATCCTGTCGCCGACGCGCGAACTGGCCAGCCAGATCGCCGAGAGCTTCAAGAGCTATGGCAAACACCTCGGCTTCCGCGTCGCCGTCATCTTCGGCGGCGTGAAATACGGGCCGCAGGAGCGCGCCCTGCAGCAGGGCCTCGATGTCCTGGTGGCTACGCCCGGCCGTCTGCTCGACCATATGCAGCAGAAGACCCTGGACCTCAGCCGCACCGAGATCTTCGTCCTCGACGAGGCCGACCAGATGCTGGACCTCGGCTTCGTCAAGCCGATCCGCCAGATCGTCAGCCGCATCCCGGCCAAGCGCCAGAACCTGTTCTTCTCGGCCACCATGCCGACCGAGATCGGCAAGCTGGCGGGCGAACTGCTCAAGGATCCGGTCAAGGTGCAGGTGACGCCGCAGGCCACCACCGTGCAGCGCATCAACCAGTCGGTGATCCACATCGAACAGGGCCGCAAGCGCGCCCTGCTGACCGAGATGTTCTCGGACGCGACCTTCACCCGCTGCCTCGTCTTCACCAAGACCAAGCACGGCGCCGACAAGGTCGCCGCCTATCTGGAAGCCGGCGGCGTCGAGGCCGGGGCCATCCACGGCAACAAGAGCCAGCCCCAGCGCGAACGCACGCTCGACGCCTTCAAGAAGGGCAAGCTGCGCGTCCTGGTCGCCACCGACATCGCCGCCCGCGGCATCGACGTGGACGGCGTCTCGCACGTCGTGAACTTCGAACTGCCGTTCGTGCCCGAAGCCTATGTCCACCGCATCGGCCGCACGGCCCGCGCGGGCGCCGACGGCACGGCGATCAGCTTCGTGGCCGGCGACGAGATGAAGCTGCTGCGCGACATCGAGAAGGTCACGCGCCAGAAGATCCCGGCCATCGACCGCCGCAATGACAAGCAGCTGGCCCAGCTGGACGCCTCGATCATGGCATCCGGCGTCGGCAAGAAGGCGA
>JADGMZ010000045.1 GCA_015234495.1 Brevundimonas sp.
CCAGAACAGGTCGCCGACCGCCTTGGCGCCGCGCACGAAGACGAAGTCATACAGCTCGTCGAAATACCACTTGTTGTAGAGGAAGGCGTGGATCATGCCGCCACGATCGGCCATCCGGCGGGCCATGCCCTCCTTGAGGACATAGAGCCAGAAGGCGACGAAGGTGCCGATCAGGGTCAGCACCAGCGGCGACCACTTCACCCAGGTGGGGACCTCGTGGGCGTCGTGCAGCACGTGGTTGTCGGCGGCCGTGAAGATCGCCGCGCCCCAGAACTCGCCCTCGTGATGGCCGATGAAATAGGGCGCGAACAGCAGGCCGGCGGCGACGGCGCCGACCGACAGGACCAGCAGCGGCACGATCATCACCCACGGGCTCTCGTGCGGCTTCAACGGGCCGTGGTGGCCATGGTCGTCGTGGGCGTGCGCGTCGTCGGCGACCGGCTCGGAGTGGGTCTCCAGCTGGGCGTGCGAAGCGTGGTCGTCCGCGTGGTGGGCGCCCTCCTCCTTCCACACCGGCTTGTTGTGGAAGGTCATGAAGATCAGCCGCCACGAATAGTAGGCGGTCAGGCCGGCGGCGATGATGCCGACCAGGAAGGCGAACAGGCCCATCGGCGAATGGCCCGACGCCGCGGCGGCATAGGCGCTCTCGATGATGGCGTCCTTGGAATAGAAGCCGGCGAAGCCGCCCACGCCCGGGATGCCGAAGCCGGTGATGGCGATGGTGCCGATCATCATCACCGCATAGGTGACGGGCAGCAGCTTCCACAGTCCGCCCATCTGCCGCATGTCCTGCTCGTGGTGCATGCCGTGGATCACCGAGCCGGCGCCCAGGAACAGCAGGGCCTTGAAAAAGGCGTGGGTGAACAGGTGGAACATGGCCGCCTCATAGGCGCCCACGCCGGCGGCGAAGAACATGTAGCCCAGTTGCGAACAGGTCGAATAGGCGATGACCCGCTTGATGTCGTTCTGGGCCAGGCCGACGGTGGCGGCGAACAGGGCCGTGACCGCGCCGGTCAGGGCGATGATCTGGCTGGCGTAGGGCGCGTACTCGTAGAGCGGCGACAGCAGGCAGACCATGTAGACGCCGGCCGTGACCATGGTCGCGGCGTGGATCAGGGCCGAGACCGGGGTCGGGCCCTCCATGGCGTCGGGCAGCCAGGTGTGCAGGAAGAACTGGGCCGACTTGCCCATGGCGCCGACGAACAGCAGCACCCCGGCGAGGTCGAGCGCCGACCATTCGCGGCCGATGAACACCCAGCCCGTGCCTTCGCGCGAGGCGATCATCGGGAACAGCTCGGCGAACTCGATGGTGCCGAACATCCAGAACACCGTCAGGATGCCCAGCGCGAAGCCGAAGTCGCCGACGCGGTTGACCACGAAGGCCTTGATGGCGGCGGCGCTGGCGGTCGACTTCTTGTACCAGAAGCCGATCAGCAGATAGGACGCCAGCCCCACCCCTTCCCAGCCGAAGAACAGCTGCATGAAGTCGGCGGCGGTGACCAGCGCCAGCATGGCGAAGGTGAACAGTGACAGATAGGCGAAGAACCGGGGCTTGTCCGGGTCCTCTGCCATGTAGCCCCAGCTGTACAGGTGGACCAGCGACGACACCGTCGTCACCACCACCAGCATCACGGCCGACAGGGCGTCGATGCGGATCGCCCAGTTCGACTGGAAGTCGCCGACGTGGATGAAGGGCGCGATGTGGACCGTGAACGGCTCCAGTTCGCCCCAGGTCCACTGGCCGAAGACGATCCAGGCCACGATGCAGGACAGGAACAGCAGGCCGGTGGTGATGGATTTCGACAGCAGGTCGCCCAGTCGCCGGCCGGTCAGGCCGACGACGGCCGCGCCCAGCAGCGGTGCGAATACGCCGATAGTGACGAGAAGCTCGAGGTCCACGATCAGCCCTTCACCAAGTTCCGCTCATCCCGGCGAAAGCCGGGACCCAGTGCTTTGGGCGATGAGAGCGGGATCGACATGCTGGAACGGTAGTCCTGAAGCGCCGGCGTCAAGCTGGACAGAACTGGGTCCCGGCTTTCGCCGGGATGAGCGGGGAGAGAGAACTGGTTCGACATCGGCTACCCCTTCATCACCGACGCGTCATCCACGGCGATGTCGCCGCGGTTACGGAAGAAGGTCACCAGAATGGCCAGGCCGACGGCGGCCTCGGCCGCGGCCACGGTCAGGACGAACATGGCCATGATCTGGCCGGAGACGTCGTTGAGGTAGGCCGAGAAGGCGACGAAATTGATGTTCACCGCCAGCAGGATCATCTCGATCGACATCAGGATGATGATCACGTTCTTGCGGTTCACGAAGATGCCGAAGACACCGATAGTGAACAGGATGGCGCCGACCGCCAGATAGTGTTCCAGGGTGATGTCCATCAGAGCAGGTCCTCCGCCGAGACGCCGGCGCCGGTCGGCGCATCCTTGACCTCGACCGCCGTGCGACGGTCGCGGTTGATCTGGTCGTGGGCGTTCTGGCGCTTGATGTTGGGCTTGTGGCGCAGGGTCAGGACGATGGCCCCGATCATGGCGATCAGCAGCACGATCCCCGCCGCCTGGAAGATGTAGACGTAGTCGGTGTAGAGCACCCGTCCGATGGCCTCGGCATTGGTCATGTCGATCGACGCGGCGACGGGGCCGACGGCGTCTGCAGCGGCGCCGCCCTGCACGACCACCAGCGAGATCATGATCATCTCGGCCAGCAGGATGCCGGCCACGATCGCCGCCAGCGGCAGGTAGCGGGCGTAGCCCTCGCGCAGGCGCACGAAGTCGACGTCCAGCATCATGACCACGAACAGGAACAGCACCGCGACGGCGCCCACGTAGACCACGACCAGCAGCATGGCCAGGAACTCCGCCCCCAGCAGGACGAACAGCCCGGCCGACGAGAAGAAGGTCAGGATCAGCCACAGCACGCTGTGCACGGGGTTCCGGGCGGTGACGACCATCAGGCCGCCCGCCACGGCCACCGCCGCCAGCAGATAGAAGGCGATACCTTGCAACATCTGAGGCCTTCGCCCCTTTCGTCTATGGGCGGCGACCCCTCGCGGAATCGCCCTCCCCGTTCAGCGTGTGCGCCTTACCGGTAAGGCGCGTCGAGTTCCAGATTCTTCGCGATCAACCGCTCCCAGCGGTCGCCGTTCGAAAGCAGTTTTTCCTTGTCGTAGAGCAGCTCTTCCCGGGTCTCGACGGTGAACTCCGAGTTCGGACCCTCGACGATGGCGTCCACCGGGCAGGCCTCCTCGCACAGGCCGCAGTAGATGCACTTCACCATATCGATGTCGTAGCGGGTGGTGCGGCGGCTGCCGTCGGCGCGCGGCTCGGCCTCGATGGTGATGGCCTGGGCCGGGCAGATGGCCTCGCACAGCTTGCAGGCGATGCAGCGCTCTTCCCCGTTGGGATAGCGGCGCAGGGCGTGCTCGCCGCGGAAACGCGGCGACTGCGGGTTGCGCTCGAACGGATAGTTTACGGTCGCCTTGGGCCGCATCATGTATTTCAGCGACAGGCCGAGGGCGCCGACGATGTCGAGCATCATCGCACCCTTGGTCGCCTGGACGAGACGGGTCAGCATCAGTCTTCAACTCCCGAGACGCCGCGGCACAGCTCGACCTTGCGCGGATCGTCGTCCTTGGTGATGCGGCACAGCCGCTGGCGCTCGGCGTACTCGCGCTCGGCGGCCTGCTGGCGGCGCTCCCACTGGTAGACCGAGACCGGCTCGGCCTCGTAGTTCGGCACGGCGCAGGCCGAGGCGCCCGCGGCCAGGGCGGCCAGTCCGGCGAGGATCAGGACACGGCTCATGCGCCCACCCCGAACACCCGCCAGGCCGAGACCACCACCACCGACACCAGCGCCGTCGGCAGGAAGATCTTCCAGCCCAGCCGCATGAGCTGGTCGTAGCGGTAGCGGGGCACGAAGGCCTTCACCATGGCGATCATGAAGAACCAGAACACGATCTTGGCGAAAAACACCAGGAAGTAGAACAGGTTGGCCAGGAACTCCGGCCACTCGTTCAGCGCGATCCACTCGACCGGGAAGCCCGGGTTCCAGCCGCCGAAGAACAGCAGGCTGATCATGGCGCACATGAAGACGATGTTGGCGTATTCGCCGATCATGAACAGCAGGTAGGGCGTCGAACTGTATTCGACCTGGTAGCCGGCCACGAGCTCCGACTCCGCCTCGGGCAGGTCGAACGGCGGCCGGTTGGTCTCGGCCAGGGCCGAGATGAAGAAGATGATCGCCATCGGGAACATCACCACGATGGTGGGCCAGGTCGCCAGGCCGCCGCCGAAGGCGAACCAGTTCCACGCCCAGCCGCCCTGCTGGGTGACGATCGAGGTCAGGTTCATCGTCCCCGACAGCAGGATGACGTTGATGATCACCAGGCCGATGGAGACCTCGTAGGACACCATCTGCGCGGCCGACCGCAGCGAGCCCAGGAAGGGATACTTCGAGTTCGAAGCCCAGCCGCCCATGATGATGCCGTAGACGCCCAGCGAACTGATCGCGAGGATGTAGAGGATCCCCACGTTCAGGTCGGAGATCACCCAGCCCGGCGCGAACGGGATCACCGCCCAGGCGATGAAGGCCAGGATGAAGGTGATCAGCGGGGCCAGCAGGAACACGACCTTGTCGGCCCCGGCCGGCACGACGATCTCCTTCAGCACGAATTTGAAGAAGTCGGCGAACGACTGCAGCAGGCCGAACGGCCCGACCACGTTGGGACCCTTGCGCATCTGCACGCCGGCCCAGATCTTGCGGTCGGCCAGCAGCAGGAAGGCCAGCGAGATCAGGATGCCGACGGTGACCAGCAGGATCCCGCCGGCGGTGATCAGGGTCCAGCCCAGAGGGGAGCTCCAGAAGTCCATCGGGCCTTACTCCGCCGCCATGGAGACCGGGGCGGTCCGCAGGGCGGACAGCTCGGCCATGGTCGCGCTGGCGCGCGCGATCGGATTGTTGAGGTAGGTGTCGCGAACGGTCGAGTGGAAGGCCGTGTCGCCGAGGTCGCCCTTGCGGCCCAGCGCGGCCGCGTCGAACGACGCCGGCGCCGGCAGGTAGTCGATGCGGCCGAAGGTCGGGTGATCCGCCATCAACTTCGTGCGCAGCTGGTCGAGGGTGTCGTACGGCAGGGTGTGGCCGACCAGGGCCGACAGCGCCCGCAGGATGGCCCAGTCCTCCTTCGCCTGCCCCTTCGGGAAGACCGCGCGTTCGGCCATCTGCACCCGGCCCTCGGTGTTGACGTAGAGCCCCGGCTTCTCGGTGTAGGCCGCGCCCGGCAGGATCACGTCGGCGCCGTGCGCCCCGCGGTCGCCGTGGCTGCCCAGATAGACCTTGAAGGCCTTGGTCGCCGAGGCATCGATCTCGTCGGCGCCGAGCAGGAACAGCACGTCCAGCGCGCCCTTCCTGGCCATGTCGACCGCCGAAAGTCCGCCCTCGGCCGGGACGAAGCCCATGTCGAGGCCGCCGACCCGCGCCGCCGCGCTGTGCAGCACGTTGAAACCGTTCCAGCCGTCCTTGACCACGCCGACCTTCCTGGCCAGCGCGCCGAGCGCGTTCAGCACCGCCGGCCCGGTCTCGCCGGTCAGGGCCCCGGCGCCGGCGATGATGGCCGGCCGCTCGGCCCGGGCGAGGAAGTCCATCGCCGCCTTGGGCAGCTTGCCCAGCGTCTTCGAGCCGGCCCCCAGCCAGCTGTAGTCGAAGGTCAGATCAGCCTGTTCGCCGATCAGGCCGATGGTGGTCTTGCCGGTTAGCCATGCCTTGCGCAGGCGGGCGTTCAGCAGCGGCGCCTCGGTCCGCGGGTTGGCCCCGACGATCAGGACCGCGTCCGCATTTTCAACGCCTTGCAAGCCGGAGTTGAACAGCCAACCCTCGCGCGGGCCGTAGCCCAGCGCGGTCCCGTCCTGGCGGCAGTCGGTGTTGGGCGAGCCCATAGCGCGGAACAGGTCGAGCGCCGCCTTCATCGACTCGGCGTCCTGCAGGTCGCCGGCGATGACGCCGATCCTTTCAGGCTTCGCGGCCTTCAGCCTGCCGGCCACGACCTCCAGCGCCTCCTCCCAGGAGGCGGCGCGCAGCTTGCCGTTGTCGCGCACATAGGGGCGGTCGAGGCGCTGGCGCTGCAGGCCGTCGACGACGTAGCGGCTGATGTCCGACAGCCACTCCTCGTTCACCGCATCATTGATCCGCGGCAGCACGCGCATGACCTCGGCGCCGCGCGCATCGACACGGATGTTCGAGCCCAGACCGTCCATGACGTCGATGGAGCCGGTCTTCTTCAGCTCCCACGGGCGATAGTGGAACTGCCACGGCCGGTGGGTCAGGGCGCCGACCGGGCACAGGTCGTTGACGTTGCCCGACAACTCGGAGTCGATGTTCTTTTCCAGATAGGTGGTGATCTCGGCGTCCTCGCCGCGCGAGATCATGCCGATGTCCGGCACCCCGGCCACCTCGGTGATGAATCGGACGCAGCGCGTGCACTGGATGCACCGCGTCATGAAGGTCTTCACCGTCGGACCCATGTTCTTTTCTTCGACGGCGCGCTTGTTCTCGGCGTAGCGCGAGCCGTCGCGGCCATAGGCCATGGCCTGGTCCTGCAGGTCGCACTCGCCGCCCTGGTCGCAGATCGGGCAGTCCAGCGGGTGGTTGATGAGCAGGAACTCCATCACCCCTTCGCGGGCCTTCTTGACCATCGGCGTGTCGGTGAAGATCTCCTGGCCGTCGGCGGCCGGCAGGGCGCAACTGGCCTGCGGCTTCGGCGGTCCGGGCTTCACCTCGACCAGGCACATGCGGCAGTTGCCGGCGATCGACAGGCGCTCGTGGTAGCAGAAACGCGGGATCTCCTGGCCGGCCTTCTCGGCGACCTGGAGCACGGTCATGCCGGGCTCGAATTCGATCTCTACGCCGTTGACCTTGGCGACGGGCATCAGCGGGCCTCTTGCTCAGCGGCCACGGAATAGGTCTCCGTGGCGGTCGTCCCATCCGGGAGCGTCGTGTTGATGGTGATGGTCTCGCCGTCAAGGGCGAAGCGCGTCACCGGGTCCCCCGACTGGTTCATCCAGCGGGCCTGTTCGGGGCTTCCGGCGTCGGCCGGCTTCCAGGTGATCAGATCGCCCTCGACCCGGCACTGGGCCCGGCGG
>JADGMZ010000046.1 GCA_015234495.1 Brevundimonas sp.
TCCTGGAGCGCGGTCAGCACCGTCTGGTCGAAGGTCGCCAGGGCCGCGTCCGCCCCCGCGCCGGCCTGCTCGACCCGCGCGCGGGCGGCGAACACATTGGGGAAGGACCAGCTGATCAGCGGACCGACCGAGAAGCGGAAGCTGGCGTCGTCGCCGAGGTCGCCCGCGTCCAGCGCCGTCGAGCCCAGCGATCCGCCGAGGCTGATGCGCGGGTACAGGTCGGCCGTGGCCACGTTCACCCGCGCCGCCGCGGCGGCGAGGTTGCGCTCGGCCCGGCGTACGTCGGGGCGGCGGGCCAGCAGACTGGCCCCGTCGCCGACGGGGATCGGCTGCGACAGCTGCGGCGGGCGCTCACAGGCGCGGGCGGCTACGCTGGCCTCGGCCGGGGTCCGGCCGGTCAGGGTCGCCAGCCGGAACAGGGCGCCGTCGCGCCGGGCGCGCAGCGGCGGCAGCGAGGCGCGACTGCTTTCCAGCGCCGAGCGGGCCCGGGCCACGTCCAGGCCGTTGCCCGAGCCGGCGTCCAGCAGGCGCTGGGTCAGGTCGGCGGTCTCGCCCTGCAGGGTGATGGTGCGTTCGGCGACGGCGATCTGGGCGTTGGCGGAGCAGGCGTCGGCGTAGGCGCGGGCCGTCTCGGCCGCGACGCTGACCCGCACCACGGCCAGGGCGGCGGCGGCCGCGTCGGCATCGGCGCGGGCGGCGCGGATGGTCGAGCCGACGCGGCCGAACAGGTCGATCTCATAGGCGACGTCGAGGCCGACGTCGTAGGTCTCGCCCTCGTCCAGCGGCTGGCCGCCGTTTCCGCCCGGGACCGTGGCGGCGGAGGCGCGGCCGTACTGTCCTGTCGCGGAGGTCGTGGTGGAAGGCAGCCGGCCGGTGCGCGCCTCGCCCAGCGCCGCGCGGACGCGGCGCAGGTTGGCGGCGGCGGCCTCCAGCTCGTTGTTCTCGGCCAGGGCCTGGCCGATCAGGCCGTCCAGCACCGGGTCGTCATAGAGCCGCCACCAGTCGTCGCGCGCGGCCTCGGCCGTCACGGCGGGCGTGGCGGCCCCGATGAAGGCGCCCGACGCGGAGGGGGGGAGGGTCGCGTCAGGCGCCTTCGGCCCGACCGCGCACGAGGCCAGCAGGGCGGCGCCGGCAGTCGCGGTCAGGATCCGGGGAAGGGAAGCAGTCGACATCAGGCGTCTCCCAGCCGCGGCGCGACGGCCGCGGGTTGGTCGTGCGGCGGCAGGCCGCTGGTGGTCGGGATTTCGGCCTCCCTGACCGGGCCGCCGGGCAGCTTCGACGCCAGCCAGCGGCAGACGACGTAGAAGACCGGCGTGAAGATCAGGCCGAAGAAGGTCACCCCCAGCATGCCGGAGAAGACCGCCGTGCCCAGCGACTGGCGCATCTCGGCGCCGGGGCCGCTGGCCAGCATCAGCGGCACGACGCCGAAGATGAAGGCGAACGAGGTCATCAGGATCGGCCGCAGGCGGGTCCGCGCGGCGCGCACGGCGGCGTCCCAGCGGTTCAGGCCTTCCTCCTCGGCCTGCTTGGCGAACTCCACGATCAGGATGGCGTTCTTGGCCGCCAGGGCGATCAGCACCACCAGCCCGACCTGGACGAGGATATTGTTGTCCAGACCGCGGATGTTGACCCCGATCATGGCCGCCAGGATGCACATCGGCACGATCAGCACGACCGCCAGAGGCAGGGTGAAGGCCTCGTACTGCGCCGCCAGCACCAGGAAGACGAAGATCACCGCCATGATGAAGACGACGGTGGCCCCGCCCGACGACTGCTTCTCCTGCAGCGCCAGTCCGGTCCATTCATAGGAGAACCCGGGCGGCAGGGTGGCTTCCGCCAGCTGCTCCATGCTGGCGATCGCCTGACCGGACGACACGCCCGGCGCCGCCTGTCCCTGGAGCTCGGAGGCCGGGAACAGGTTGTAGCGCACGATCCGCGACGGACCGGAGTCCTCGCGCAGGGTGGCGATCGAGCCGATCGGCACCATGGCCCCGGAGGCGGAGCGGGTCTTCAGGTTGGCGATGTCGGCCACGTCGTCGCGCGCCGACGGCTCCGCCTGAGCCGTCACCCGGAAGGTGCGGCCCAGGAAGTTGAAGTCGTTGACGTAGGACGAGCCCAGATAGACCCCCAGCGTGTTGAACACGTCGGCGGGCTGGACCCCCATCATCAGCGCCTTGTCGCGGTCGACGTCGGCGGCGATGCGCGGCGAGCCGGTGTTGTAGGTCGAGAACACCTGCTGCACCTGGTCCGGCGCCTGGGCGGCCGCGCCCATCATGGCGAAGGTGGCGCCTTCCAGCGGACGGTAGCCGGCGCCGGAGCGGTCCTGCACCATCATCTGGAAGCCGTTGCCGTTGCCCAGGCCCTGGACCGCCGGCGGGGCGATGACGAAGATGTTGGCGTCCTCGATGCCCATGGTCGCGCCCGTGATGGCGCCGGCCAGCGCCGCGGCGCCCTGTTCGGCCGTCTTGCGGTCCTCGAAGGCGTCCAGCCGGACGAAGATCGTCGCCGCATTGGAGCCGAACGAGAAGCTGGAGCCGTCGAGGCCAGCGAAGGCGACGAGGCCTTCCACCCCCTCGGTGCTCTTGATGATGTCCGAGGCGCGGGTCATCACCGCTTCGGTGCGCTCCAGCGAGGCGCCCGGCGGCAGCTGGATGACGCCGATCAGGAAGCCCTGGTCCTGCTCCGGAATGAAGCCGGACGGGGTGTCCATCAACCGCCAGCCGGTCAGGCCCAGCAGGCCGACATAGACGATCAGCACGATGGCGACGGTGCGCACCAGACGCGCGGTCAGCCGGCCGTACTTGTCCGACAGCCAGTCGAAGCCTTCGTTGAAGCGCCGCCCGGCCCAGCCGCCATAGTAGGTAATGGTGCCCCAGACGCCCGGCTTGCGGTGCGTGTCATGTTCCTTGTGCGGCTTCAGCAGCAGCGCGGCCATGGCCGGAGACAGCGTCAGCGAGACCAGCAGCGACACCACCGAGGCCGTGGTGATGACGATGGCGAACTCGCGGTAGAAGATCCCCGGGATGCCCGGCACGAACATGGTCGGCACGAACACCGAGACCAGCACCAGGCCGATCGAGATCAACGCGCCCGAGACCTCCTGCATCGAGCGGTAGGCGGCCTCCTTGGGCGTCAGACCCTGACGGATGTAGCGCTCGACGTTCTCGACCACGACGATGGCGTCGTCGACGACGATGCCGACCGCCAGCACGAGGGCGAACAGGCTGAGCGAGTTGATCGAGAAGCCCAGCATCAGCTGGACGGCGAAGGTCGCCACCAGCGCCACCGGGATGGCCACGATCGGGATGATCGCCGCCCGCCACGTCTGCAGGAAGACGATGACCACCAGCACGACCAGGATCACCGCCTCGAACAGGGTGTGCTGGACCGACTCCACCGACGCCGCCACGAACTCCGTCGGGTTGTAGGCGATGGAGACGTCCATGCCCTGCGGCAGCTCGGCCCGAACGGCCTCGACTTCGGCCAGCACGCGCTCGGCGGTGCCCAGGGCGTTGGCGCCGGGTTGCTGGATGATCGCCACGCCGACGCCGCGCTCGCCGTCGAAGAAGCCGCGGATGCCGTAGTCCTGGGCGCCGAGCTCGACGCGGGCGACGTCGCGGACGCGGGTGACCCGGCCCTCGGCGTCGGTCTTGATGACGATGTCGCTGAACTGGTCCGGATCGCTCAGCCTGCCCTGCACCTGCACCGGCAGCTGGAAGGCGGCGGCGTTGGTGGCGAAGGGGGGCTGGCCGATGGCGCCGGCGGCGGCCTGCACGTTCTGGGCGCGCAGGGCGGCCACGATGTCGGGCCCGGTCAGGCCGCGCTCGGCGGCCTTGGCCGGGTCGATCCAGACCCGCATGGAATAGTTGCCGCCGCCGAAGACCTGGGCTGCGCCCACGCCCTCGATCCGCAGCAGCCGGTCGCGCAGGACCGACTGGGCGTAGTTGCCGACGTAGTCGTTATCCAGCGACTTGTCCGGGGAGGTCAGCCCCAGGATCATCAGGAAGCCGCTCTCCTGCTTGTTCACCGTGACGCCGATCTGGCGGACCTGCTCGGGCAGGCGCGGCTCGGCCAGGGCGACCCGGTTCTGGACCAGCACCTGGGCCGCATCCAGATCGGTGCCCGGGTTGAAGGTCACCGTCACCGCCACCGTCCCGTCCGCCGTGGACGAGGACGACAGGTACAGCATGCCCTCGACGCCGTTGACCTCCTGCTCGATCGGCGCGGCGACAGTCTCGGCCACGGTCTCGGCCGAGGCGCCGGGATAGGCGGTGTTGATCGTGATCGTCGGCGGCGCGATCTCCGGATACTGCGACAGCGGCAGCAGCGGATAGGCGAACGCCCCCATCAGGGTGATGAACACCGCGATCACGGCCGCGAAGATCGGCCGGTCGATGAAGAAGCGTGAAATGTTCATGGGCTCAGCCGGCGGAGTTGGCGAAGGTCGCGGTCGAGGCCGGGGCCGGCGTGGTCACCGGCGCCTGGTCTTCGCGCGCGACCGGCTGGATCCGGCCGTTCGTGGCCTGCACCTTCATGCCGGGCTGCTGGATCCGCTGGACGCCGTTGATGATGACGCGGTCGTCCGGACGCAGGCCCGCGCGGACCACGCGCAGGCCGTCGACCAGCGGCCCGGTCTGCACCGGGCGCGGCGACACCGAGCCGTCGTTGGCCACGACATAGACGATGCGCCGGGCCTGGTCGGTGGCGATGGCGGCGTCCGGCACCAGCATGGCCTGATAGGATCCGGCGCCGGCGAGGCGGGCCTGACCGAACATGCCCGGTTTCAGGAAGCCGTCGGCGTTGGCGATCACCGCCCGCAAGCGAACGACGCCCGAGGCCGTGTCCACGGCGTTGTCGGTGAAGTCGAGCGTGCCTGACCGGCTGTAGTCGGACTCGTCCTGCAGCCGCACCTCGATCGGCGCCGCGCCGCGGCGGGCCTGGCGCTGGTACTTCAGCAGCACCGCTTCCGAGCCGTCGAAGACGAAATGGATGGGGGCGCTGGAGACCACGGTGGTCAGCACATCGGCCGCCGACGATCCGCCGGCGACCAGATTGCCGGCGTCGACCCGACGGTCCGACACCCGGCCCGAAATCGGGGCGGTGACGCGGGTGAACTCGACGTCCAGTTGCCGCGCCCGCACATTGGCGTTGGCGGCGGCGATGGCGGCCTCGGCCGTCTGCAGCGCGCCGCGCCGGGTGTCGGCCTCAGCCTGGGAGATGGCCTGCGAGGCCAGCAGGGTTTCGGCGCGCTCGGACTCGGCGCGGGCCAGGGTCAGTTGGGCCTGGGCCTGGGCCAGCTGGGCCCGGGCGGCGGCGAGGGCGGCCTGGGCCGGTCGCGGATCGAGGGTGAACAGCAGCTGGCCGCGACGCACATAGTCGCCGTCGCGGAAGTGGACGCCCTGGATGTAGCCGCCGACGCGCGCGCGCACCTCGACCGACTGGGTCGCCTCGAAGCGGCCGGTGAACTCGTCCCAGTCCTGGACGTCCTGGACCAGCGGCGTCGCCACGGTCACCGCCGGCGCCGGCGGGGCCTGCGCCTCGCTCTTCGAGGAACAGCCATAGAGCACGGCCGCCATGATGGCGGACGCGGCCACGATCTTCACCGTGCGCATGAAGCAGTCTCCGTGAGGGAGAAATCCCTGTCCGTGTCGACGCGGCGATCGGGGAGGAAGCCGTTAGTCAACGCCCGGTGACTTAATGGTGATCGACTCGGCGCTTGTCAACGGGTGATGACAAAGCCATAAACATCGTGGGGCTTTCTCAGGAGCTATCCTGTTGTTTTGTCATGTCGCGCCTCGGCCGAGAAATGCCGAGGCGACCCGCGCAGCCATGCTGGAGGCCGCGCGCGAACGATTCGCGCGGGAGAGCTACGACGATGTCGGCATGCGCGACATCGCGCGTGACGTCGGCGTCGACGCCGCCCTGGTGTCCCGCTACTTCGGCTCCAAGGAGGACCTTTTTACGGCCGTCCTCGACAGCTGCGAGAACGGCGCCGACCTGATGGCGGGCGACCGCGCCACCTTCGGCCGACGCGTCGCCCATGAGGCCATCTTCGAGGCCAAGAGCGAGAGCAAGTTGAAGGGGCTGCTGATCCTGCTGCGCTCGGTCGGCTCGACCAAGGCCATGGAGCTGGTCCAGCGCACCGGCAACGAGCGGTTCATGACCCCGTTCACCGAATGGGTCGGCGGCCCCGACGCCGCGGTGCGCGCCCGTCTCGCCTCCGGCTTCATCATGGGCATGGCGGTCAGCCGCGAGATCACCGGGGGCTTCGGCCTCACCGTCGAAGAGTGCGAGACCATGGAGGACCGGATGGCGTCGATCCTGCAGGACATGATCGACGGCTGACGCGAGGGTCTTGGGTCCAGGTCTTGGGTCCAGGGGCTAAAGCCCATCCGCATTCTCCCCCTAGCCCCTGGCCCCTAACCTTCACCCCGCGGCGTGAATTTCCGGATCACCCCCGAAAACGTCATCAGCACCCGCTCGCCGGCGTTGATCTGGCCGCGCACGAAGATCAGGCTCTTGCCGGCCCGCACCACCTCGCCGGTGGCCTCGACCAGCTCGCCGACATAGGCCCCGTCGATGAAGGTCGAATCCAGCGACACCGTCACGCCCGACGCCCCCTCCATCTCCTGATAGGCGGTCTGGAACAGGGCGATGTCGGCGAAGGTCATCAGACAGCCGCCGTGCATCCGGTCGCCGGCGTTCATATGCTTCTGTTCGGCCCGGAAGGCGCAGCGCATCCGCCCGTCAGGGTCCGGCTTGAAATAGAACGGCCCGACCACCTGGTCGAAGGTGCCGTGCAGGTCGTACATCTGCCAGCCGGCGAACTCGCCTTCCGTCACCGTGACTTTCTGGACCATCAGAAAACTCCGCCTTCTTTCTGATCCCGCAATGCACCATACAGGCGGAATGAGCGACCCCATCGAAACCGCCATCCTCGAAAAACTGGCGAAACTCGGCCCCGGCAAGAGCATCGAGCCCGCCGAGGTGGCCAAGGAGATGCAGCCCGAGCAGTGGCAGCGCATGCTGCCCAAGGTGCGGCACGCCGCGCTTGCCCTGATGCGTCAGGGCGGGCTGACCATCACCAAGAAGG
>JADGMZ010000047.1 GCA_015234495.1 Brevundimonas sp.
CGGCGAGGGCGAAATCGCTGGCGATCAGCGGGCGTTCGTCCGCATCCAGCAGGTCCGCCACCGCGCGGGCCCCGTCCTCCTTCACCATCAGGGCGACAAGGACGCTGGCGTCCAGGTAGAACGTCATTCCGGTTCGCCGTCGCGCATCTGGCGCACGAGCTCGGCAGCGGACATCGGCAAGGGCGGCTGTTGCTGGCGCCACTCGGCGAGTTCGCGCAGGAGCGCACGGCGTTTCTCAAGGTCTATTACCGGCCCGGACCGGGCAGGGGCTTTCAATTCCGCCACCGGCTTGCCGTGGCGGGTGATGGTGATGCTCTCGCCCTTTTCGACCCGGTCGAGCAGGTGAGTGAACTTGTTCTTCGCTTCGGCGACGCCGTAGGTGGCCATGGGTCAGGCTCCTGTTCTGGCCATAAATATAGCCATAATCCGGCCCCTTCGCCACTCGGCTTGTCCGGAAGGCAGGCCGCGCCTAGCCTCCGGCCCGAAATTCCACGGAGTCTCTGAATGTCCCTCGCCGCCACCCCCGTCCTGACCGCTCCGACCGGCTCGCTGCTGGACCTGATCGGCAAGACGCCGATGGTGGAGGTGACGAAGATCGACACCGGGCCGTGCCGGCTGTTCCTGAAGTTGGAGAGCCAGAACCCGGGCGGATCGATCAAGGATCGCATCGCCCTGTCGATGATCGCGGCGGCGGAGAAGGAGGGCTTTCTCAAGCCCGGCGGGACCATCGTCGAGGCGACGGCCGGGAATACGGGGCTGGCCCTCACCCTGGTGGGGCAGGCCAAGGGCTACAAGGTTCTGCTGGTCATTCCGGACAAGATGTCCAAGGAAAAAATCCAGCATCTCAGGGCGATGGGGGCGGATGTTCGCCTGACGCGTTCGGACGTGCCGCACGGGCATCCCGACTATTACACCGACATGGCCGAGCGGCTGGCGCAGCAGATTCCGGGCGGATTCTACGTCAACCAGTTCGCTAACGACGCCAACTCCGACGCCCATTTCCGGACCACCGGGCCGGAGATCTGGGAGCAGATGGGCGGCGAGGTCGACGCCTTCGTGGCCGGGATCGGCTCGGGCGGGACCATCACGGGCATCGCCCGCTATCTGAAGGACGCCGGCTCGAAGGCCGAGATCATCCTCGCCGACCCGGTCGGCTCGACCCTGGCGGGGATCGTCAACGACGGCGTTCCCGGGCCGGAGGGCGGCTACACCGTCGAGGGCATCGGGCAGAATTTCGTGCCGGACACCGCTGACATGAGCCTGATCGACAAGGCCTATTCCATCCCCGACGCGGAGGCGATCGCGACCGTGCGCGAGCTGCTGCTCAAGGAGGGGGTGCTGGCGGGGTCTTCGTCGGGCACCCTGATCGCGGCGGCGCTGCGCTGGTGCCGCGAGCAGACGGCGCCGAAGCGGGTGGTGACCTTCGTCTGCGACACCGGGGCCAAATACCTGTCCAAGGTCTACAACGACGCCTGGCTGGCCGACCAGGGCCTGGGCGACCAGCCGATGCACGGCGACCTGTCGGACCTGATCACCCGCAAATACGAGAGCGGCGACGTGGTGACGGCGGGGCCGGGCGACACCCTGGACACGGCCTTCAAGCGCATGAAGGGGGCGGACGTGTCGCAACTGCCGGTGATCGAGGACGGGCGGCTGGTCGGCATCGTCGACGAGCACGACATCGTGCATGTGATGAACACCGACGAGATCACCCGCGAGGCGCGCTTCGGCCAGGCGGTGGGATCGGTGATGACGCGCGATCTGGACACGGTGCAGGTGGGCGAGCCGCTGGAGTCGCTGATCCCGCTGTTCGACCGGGACCGGGTGGCCATCGTGCTGGACGGCGAGAAATTCGTCGGCCTGATCACGCGCAGCGACCTGATCAACCACCTGAGCCTGAACCGGCGGGGATAGATGCGCCGGGCCGCGCTCCTGGCGGTCGCGTTGGGGCTGGCCTGGCCGGGCGGGGCGGCCCAGGCGGCCTGTGCGGACGACCTGCCCCATGCGGCGACGCGGGAGCAGACCAGCTACGTCAGCGGCCTGGGCGCGGTGCGCGGGCTGATCTACCGGCCGGCGCGGCCGAACAGGGCGGGAGTGGTGCTGCTGCACGGGGCGAGGGGGCTGGCGGCCGACGCCGCGACCTTCGACCCGCACGCCGTCCAGCTGGCCTCGCGCGGCTATCACGTGCTGGTCCCCAACTATTATGACGCCGAGCCGGGGCAGGCGCGGCGCACCCGCCGCGACATGCGCATCTGGCGGGCGGCGGCGGGGGACGGGGCCGACTTCCTCGCCGGCCAGCCGGGCATGGAGCCGGGGCGGGTGGCGCTGTGGGGCTATTCGCTGGGCGGCTTCCTGGCGGGGGAGACGGCCATGGAGGCGGGGGGCGTGGCGGCGGCGGTGTCGGTGGCGGGCGGGCTGGACGTCGGCGAGCCGGAGCGCGGCCGGCGGGAGGTCCCGCTGCTGCTGATCCACGCCCGGCAGGATCCGGTGATCTCGCCGGCGTCGACACGGCGCTGGGGCGAGGGCTTGCAGCGGCGGGGCGCGCGGGTGGAGGTTCAGGCGCTGGACTGGGACGGGCACGTCTTCGACGGTCCGACCTGGTGCGCGGTGTTCGGGCGGACGCGGGCCTTTCTGGACGGCGTCCTGATCGCGGGAGGCGGATGAGGTGACGGGCAGGGCTCTTGGCGTCGTCGTCGCGCTGCTGGCGCTGGCGGGCGGCGCGCCGGCGGGGGCGCAGGCTCCGGAGGTCCCGCAGGTCGGGATCCCGGGCTGCCATGACGATGTAGCGGTGCGGGCGTCGCGGGAGTCGATCACCTTCGACAGCCGCGGCCGGGCCATCCGGGCCCATCTCTATACGCCGCGGGGCGAGGCCAACGGCCGGGGGATCGTGCTGCTGCACGGCGGGACCGGGTTCGAGATGAACGCCATCCTGTTCGACGCCCACGCCATCCAGCTGGCCTCGCGCGGCTACTGGGTCATCCTGCCGGCCTATTTCGACGCCGCCGAGCCGGATGCGAGACGGCGGACGGTGGCGGCGCGGGCCTGGCGCCAGGCCGCGCTGGACGCCGCCGAGGCCCTGTCCGCCGAGCCGGGCATGGCGCGCGGGCGGGTGGCCCTGTGGGGCTATTCGCGCGGCGCCGCCGTGGGGGTCGATGCGGCGACGTCTCCGGGCAGCGGGGTGCGGTCGGCGGTACTGGTCGCCGGCGGCGGTTCGGTGGACGAGGACCTGGCGGGGCGGGACCTGTCGGTGCTGATGCTGCACGCGCGCCGGGACGAGGCCGTGCCGGTGCGCAGCACCTTGCGGCTGGCCGGAGAGCTGCGCGAGGCGGGGGCGGCGGTCGAGGTCAGGGAGCTGGCCTTCGACAACCACCGCTACGACCTGCCGACCTGGTGCGCGGCCTTCTCGGCCACGCGGACGTTTCTGGAGGCGCGGGATGGACCGGCGTAGTCTGCTGGCGGGCGCGGTGGCGACCGGCCTGGCGGGAACGGCGCGGGCCCAGGAGGCGGCGCCTGCCGTGGCCTATGAGGGGATGACCTTCGACAGCCACGGCAAGACCATCCGCGCCATCCACTACCGTCCCGCCGGGGAGGGGCGGCGGGCGGCCATCGTGATGATGCACGGCTCGGGCGGGCGCATCCGCAACGCCGGGCCGTGGCACGAACTGGCCATGCGCTTCGCCGGAGACGGCTACCAGGTGCTGACGCCGCTCTACACCGATGCCTATCCCGACGACGGCGTTCGGCCCGAGCGGATGATGGAGGCGTGGCGCGACGTCGGCGAACACGCCGTCGACTGGTTCATCGGGCGGGGGGTCGACCGGCGCCGGACGGGGATGTTCGGCTATTCGCTGGGTTCCTATGTCGCGGTCGACGGGGCGCTGGGCAACAGCCGGGCGGCGGCGGCGATCGGGCTGGCGGGGGGCGTGGACGTCTACACCCCGCGCGTGCCCCGGCGGCGCATTCCGGTGCTGGTCATCCGGGCCGGGAACGACACCCACGTGCTGCCGCGCAATACGGCGGCCTGGGTCGACTTCCTGAGGGATCACGACGTCAATGTGCGGGTTGAAGTGATCGCCGGGGCCGGCCATCTGTTGAGACCCCCGGAATGGGCCGAGGTCTTCGACCGCTCGGCCGAATTTTACAGCGGCAATATCGGCCGCATCGATCAGGACACCGCATGAGCTCGCTGAAGAACAGCCAGGGTTTCTCCACCCGCGCCATCCACGCCGGCCAGCGGCCCGACCCGACCACGGGCGCGGTGATGACGCCGATCTACGCCACCTCGACCTACGCCCAGGAAAGCCCGGGCGTGAACAAGGGCTATGAGTACGCGCGCGGCAAGAACCCGACGCGCGAGGCCTTCGAGGCCTGCCTGGCCGATCTCGAGGGCGGGGTGCAGGGCTTCGCCTTCGCCTCGGGCATGGCGGCGACGGCGACGGCGCTGGAGCTGCTGGACGCCGGTTCGCACATCGTCACCGGCGACGACCTGTACGGCGGCAGCTGGCGGCTGTTCGAACGGGTGCGGCGTCGCTCGATGGGGCTGGATTTCGCCTATGTCGACCTGAGCGATCTGGCGGCGATCGAGGCGGCCATCACGCCGAAGACGCGGATGATCTGGGCCGAGACGCCGACCAATCCGCTGATGAAGCTGGCCGACATCGAGGGGCTGTCGAAGATCGCAAAGGCGCGCGGGCTGAAGCTGGTGGTCGACAACACCTTCGCCACGCCGTGGAGCCAGCAGCCGCTGTCGATGGGGGCCGACATCGTCATGCACTCGGCGACCAAATACCTGAACGGCCATTCCGACATCATCGGCGGGGCGCTGGTGACGGGGGACGCCGAGCTGGCGAAGGAGATCAAGTTTCTGCAGAACTCGGTCGGCGGGGTGATGGGGCCGTTCGACGCCTTCCTGGCCAACCGGGGGCTGAAGACGCTGGGCCTGCGCATGAAGGCGCACAACGAGAACGCCCTGGCCATCGCGCGCTGGCTGGAGACCCGCAAGGGGATCTCCAAGGTGATCTATCCGGGGCTGATCAGCCACCCGCAGCACGAACTGGCGGCGAAGCAGATGAACGGCCGCTTCGGCGGCATGGTCACGGCCCTGATCGACGGCGACCTGGCGCGGACGAAACAGGTGCTGGAGCGGGTTCAGGTGTTCACCCTGGCGGAGTCGCTGGGCGGGGTGGAGAGCCTGGTCAACCATCCCTGCATCATGACCCACGCGAGCGTGCCCAAGGAGCTGCGCGAGGCGGGCGGGGTGACCGACAACCTGATCCGGCTGTCGGTGGGGGTCGAGGACATCGACGACCTGATCGCGGATCTGGACCGGGCGCTGGGGTAGGGCGCCAATTCGGCGCTCCAGTCCTTTCGTCATCCTCCGGGGGCAGGCGCCGCGAGACCGGGGGACCCAGCAGGGCCGAAGGCGATCTGTTCAGTCAGGCTGTCATGAGGCGGCGCTCTCGACAGGGTCGCGCTCAGGCGCGCCTCCCACCGTCCGACGCTCGGCCGAAGGATGACGATGGGTCACCCGGTGTGCGCCGCTTCGCGGGTTGCCGGAGGAGGACGAAGGCGGAGGAGAGGTCTCAGGCCGCCTTGTCGGGCAGGGCGGTCTGGTGGCCGGTCGCCGGGACGACCTTCTTCTTGGCCGGGGCGCGCGGCTTCTTGACCGTCGTGGACGGTGCGGCGGCGCGGCGCTCCAGATCGGTGTCGATCAGGGGCAGAATTTCGGCGGCGGCGGTCATCTGGGCCGGGGAGCCGGTCTCCGACAGGCGCACGGCATTGGCGCGCAGGGCCTTGAGGTCGGTGTCGCTCATGGCGGGGATCATGTCGGCAAGCGGGGTCATGGCGGTCTCCAGAACAAGGGGGCGGGGGTCGGGCCGGCCGTCATGCGACAGCCGGCCCTTCCGTCAGTCGGAACCTATTCGGCGGCCTTCAGGCGGCCGGCCGATTCCTTGCCCGAACGCGCGTCGCGTTCGACCTCGTAGGAGACCTTCTGGTTTTCGTTGAGCGAGCCCAGGTCCGAGACCTCGACGGCCGAGGCGTGGACGAAAACGTCCTTGCCGCCGTCGTCAGGCTGGATGAAGCCGTAGCCCTTGGTGGAGTTGTACCATTTCACAGTGCCGGTAGCCATTTTCAGGACCTCCGTTAGCAGTTGACCGCCGGAAAGAGTCCGGGAGGCCTGTCGGGTCTGAATGGGATCGGCTTTGGACCTCGGTGCGCGATGCAAAGGGACAGCAGCGTTTCGCAGAGAGATCGACGAAGCCTTAGGTGGGCCTTTTCACCGCCAATAGCAAGGGCGGATGGAAACGCCCCGGACCGTCGGGAGGAGGACGACGGCCCGGAGCCTGTCTCCGCTAGTCGGGCATGGAGACCGTGTCGGTGACGTGGATGACGCCGTTGGACCCGGCCAGGTCGGTCTGGGTGACGGTCGCCTGGCCGCCCTTCTCGTCGGTCAGCACGACGGAGCCGCCGCGCAACGAGGCGGTCAGGGTTCCGCCTTCGACCGTGGTCAGGGCGGCGCTGCCGCCGCCGGCCTCGATCTGACCAATAAGGTCTGCCGCCGCGACCCGGCCGGCGACGACGTGATAGGTCAGGATCTTCGTCAGGGTGGCCTTGTTGGCGGGCTGGACGAGGCTCTCGACCGTGCCGGCGGGCAGTTTGGCGAAGGCGGCGTCGGTCGGGGCGAAGACGGTGAAGGGGCCCGGGCCCGACAGGGTTTCCGCCAGCCCGGCGGCGGTCACCGCGGCGACGAGCGTGGTGTGAGCGGGGGAGGCGGCGGCGGCGTCGACGATGGTCGGGTCAGCCACAGGGGTGGCGGGAGCCGTCGCGGCGGCGGCCTCGGCGTCCGCCGGCGGCGCCGGGGTCTCGGCGGCCGAGCAGGCGCTGGCGAGGATTGCGCAGCCGGCGACGCCGGCGGCGAGCAGGACGCGATTGGGAATGAAGGTCATCGGAGTTCTCCTGAGCGGCCGTCGCTGCGGCCCGAGGAGAAGACGACGGGGCGAGGCGGGCGGATGAGTGTTGCGGCTACTGGCCACACCCGTGATCCGGAACGCCGTCCGCGACGTAGGGCCGCCCTTCCAGACA
>JADGMZ010000048.1 GCA_015234495.1 Brevundimonas sp.
AGCCGGCGTCGGGCGGCGGCAGTTCCGCGGGCTGGACCGTATGGCCTGCGGCGTTGTCGGCTGCGCTCCTGGCGTCGGCGCTCCAACGGATCCACACGAAGGCGCCGGCGATGAGGAACAGCACCAGGATCATCAGGATCACCACGCCGCTGAAACGGGTGGTGCGCCGGGGGGCGGCGGTGCGGGGATCACAATCGGTCACGGGGCGGCTCCATTTTCAGGACGGCTTAACCGCCGGCGGGGCCGCCATGTTCCCGAGGTGCGCGCCGGGCCTCAGACGCCGTGCACCCCCGGGTGCTCGAACTCCGGCGGCGGAGCGCCGCGCTCCAGCCTCATGACCAGACGTTCGTCCTCGAAGACCTCGACGCCCTCGCAACTGGCGTGCTGCTGGAGCTGGCCAAAGGCGATCCGGGCGGCCTCGCCGTCGTGCCGACAGTCGGCGAAGTCGAGGGCCGGCCGGCGGCCGCCCCGGTCGAAGAAGTGGAACTGGTAGATGCGCATCGACCCCATGTCCTGATGAGGCAGGCACAAAAGACCAGCGGACCGTCGGTGTCCGTCGGCCGCTGGACATAACGGTGGTTTGCACGCGCTTGTGAGCAGTCCCGGGGACGCAGCGCCGCCAGGCCGCAGCGCCGCCAGGGCGCCGCGGCCTGGTCGGGTCAGGGCCGGCCGACCACCGCGTCGACCGAGCCGGTGGTGACCGGATGATAGCCGGGACGGGCCTGGGCGTAGAGGCGGGTGGCGATGGGGCGGCCCCAGTCGCCCTCGGCCCACAGGCTGGCGAACAGGGGCAGGACGAACTTGCGCCGCCCCATGGTGGTGAGGAATTTCTCCAGGGTCGGCACGGCGGGCTGGTAGCGGTGCTGGACGGCGATCTGCAGCCAGGCGAACAGCACCTCGGCGTTGCCTTCCTCGCGCAGGTTCAGCGTCGCCTCGAGATCGGCCAGCTGGGCCGCCGTCAGCCAGTCGGCGCCGTCGCGCAGGGTCTCCGGACGCCAGGCGAGGAAGCGCTGGCGCTCCTGGGTCGACCAGCCGGCCCACGGAATGGCCGAGGCCGGACCCTTGTCGGCGAAGAAGGCGCGGGCCGCGGCGTCGACGGGAACGAAGGCGGTCGACACCGGCGGCTGCCAGTTGGACGGCATGCCGGGCTGGTAGATCCAGGCGTCCATCATCAACTGGTCCTCGAGCGCCCTCGTCGTGACGAGGTTAGCGCGGATGTCCTCGAGGAAGCGTTCGGTGGTCATCGGGCGGAAGGCGTTGCGCTCGAAATAGCCCTTCAGCCAGGCGTCGAAGCGGTCGCGGCCGACGATGCGTTCGATAGTGTGCAGGAAGGCGGCGCCCTTTTCATAGGCGACGTCGGTCATGCCGTCGTCGGGGTCGCGGCCGGCGAGGTCCAGCTTGAGCCGGGTGTCGGCGGGCGGCAGGCTCGCGAGGCTGGACTCGAGTTCGCCCCAGCCCAGCGACTGCAGCATCAGGGCGCGGTCGCGGCCCTCGACCGCTTCCATGATGCGGTTCTCGAAATAGACGGTGAAGCCCTCGTTGAGCCAGAAGTCGGCCCAGGTGGCGTTGGTCACCAGATTGCCGGACCAGCTGTGCGCCAGCTCGTGCGCCACCAGCGAGACCAGCGACCGGTCGCCGGCGATGATGGTCGGGGTGGCGAAGGTCAGGCGCGGGTTCTCCATGCCGCCGAAGGGGAAGCTGGGCGGCAGGATGAGCAGGTCGTAGCGGCCCCAGCGGTACGGGCCGTAGAGCTGCTCTGCGGCGTCGACCATGGCGGCGGTCGGGATCATCTCGTGATGGGCGGCGGCCAGTTGCGAGGGCTCGGTCCACACCCCGGTGCGCTCGTCGATGGCCTGGAAGGCGACATCGCCGACGCCGATGGCGATCAGATAGGGCGGCACCGGATTGGTCATGCGGAAGCGGGTGGCGGTGCGCCCGGCGCCGGCGGCCTCGGGGGCGCCGACGGCCTCGCCGCTCATCACCACCTTGAGGTCGGAGGGGACGGTGATGCGCGCGTCCCAGGTCTGGCGGATGCCCGGGCTGTCCTGGGTCGGAACCCAGGTGCGGGTCAGGATCGCCTGGCCCTGGCTGAACATGTAGGGCTGCTGACCGCCCGCGGTCTGCTGCGGGGTCAGCCACTGCAGGGCGGCGGCGTCGGGGCGGGTGGAATAATCGATCAGGATCGCCGCCCGCTGGCCCGGCTGGATCGATGGCAGGGTCACGGTGAGGGCCTGGCCGAGGATTGGATCGGCCTCGCCCAGTCGATAGTCGAGCGGCCCGGCGTTGGAGCGGACCGCGTGAATGTCCAGGTCTCGTACGTCGAGCACGACCTCGGCGGCGCCCGGTTCCGCCGTGACCTCCAGCAAGGCCGTGCCCGAGAGGGTCCGGCCCTCGAAGTCGGCGGTCAGGTCGAGCGAGACGTGGACGACGCGGGCGATCTCCGGCCGGGCATGGGAGTGGATGTCGCGGACATAATCGACCGGCGCCGTGGCGGTCACGGGAACCGCGGGCATGTCGGAGCCGGAGGCGTTCATGGCGGCGCAGCCTCCGAGGGCGGTCATCAGGGCGAGGGCGGATACGAGGCCGATCTGGCGGATCATCGGGGCGTCCTTTGCAATTGTGCGCGGAGAACGCCCCGGCCGGCCGGAAAGATCAACCCCCGATCAGCCGGGCGCCGAGGCCGGGGCCAGTTGACGGGACCGGAACAGCCGTCCGCGTTCGGCGATGAGGACGAAGACCAGGGCGGTCACGCCCATGACGACCATGCCCAGCGCCATGGGGACCACCGAGCCGTTGAACTGCTGACCGATCAGGAAGCCGAGGGTCGAGCCGGCGGTGGTTGAGATGAAGCCCTGGGCCGAGGAGGCGGTGCCGGCGATATGGCCCATCGGCTCCATGGCCATCGAGCCGAAATTGCCCGCGATCAGGCCGAAGCAGAACATGGTCAGCCCCTGCAGGACGCCGAACGTCCAGATCGTCTCGTGCCCGGCCAGGGTCACGCCGGCGTGGATGGCGGCCATGGAGATGAAGCCGAGCAGGGCCGTGTGCGAGATCAGGCGCGAGCCCAGCCGCTCGACCAGCCGGGCGTTGAGCAGGGAGGCCACGGCGATGCCGCCGGCGACGAGGGCGAAGACCGTGGTGAACAGCTCCGGCGCCTCGAACACGTCGAAGAAGATCTGCTGGCTGGAGTTGATGAAGCCGAACAGGGCGCCGGTGATGGCGGTCATGGCCAGGGTGTAGCCGATCGACTGACGATGGGTGATCGCCTGCCGGAAGGCCGCGGCGATGCGGCCGATCTGGATCGGCATGCGGTCTTCGGGATGCAGGGTCTCGGGCAGACGGATGGCCGCCCACAGCATGAAGGCGCCGCCGGCGAGGGCGAGGACTCCGAAGATCCACGGCCACGGCGCCACCGTCAGGACCAGCTGGCCGAGGGTCGGGGCGAGGATGGGAATGCCGAGGAAGACCAGGAAGCTGAGCGACATGACGCGGGCCATGGTGCGGCCGCTGTAGCGGTCGCGCACGATGGAGACCGCCAGCACCCGCAGGGCGGCGGCCCCGACGCCGGTAGCCACCCGGGCCGCGATCAGCAGCTCGAAACTGGTGGCGAATGCGGCCAGCACGCTGAAAATGACATAGAGGGTCAGCCCGACCATCAGCACCGGCTTGCGCCCGTAGCGGTCGGCCAGGGGGCCGTAGATCAGCTGGGCCACGCCGAAGCCGAGCAGATAGGCGGTGATGATCCACTGGCGGCTGTTCTCGGCGACCACGCCGAGCGCGTTGCCGATGGCCGGCAGGGCCGGCAGCATGGCGTCGATGGCGAGGGCGTTGAGCGCCATCATCATGGCGATCAGGGCGACGAACTCGGGAAAGCCCGGGCCCTTCAGGGCGGGCGCGGCGTGGGAGGTCATCGGGGCCAGATGGGAGGCCGGAGCCGGGGTGCAAGCTCGCGCGCGAGAAATACCGCCGTCGGTCCGCCCCCGGCCAAGGTTTGAAAAGCGCGGCCGGGGCTGGCAGGACGCTCGGCTTTAGACAAGGACCGCCGAGATGACCGACCCCTTCCCCGTCACCGTGTTCCATAACCCCGCCTGCGGGACCTCGCGCAATGTGCTGGAGATGGTTCGCGCCGCCGGCCATGAGCCGGAGGTGGTGGAATATCTGAAGACCGGCTGGGACGCCGTCCGCCTTCGGGCGCTGCTGGACGAGGCCGGACTGACGCCGCGCGAGGCGATGCGGACCAAGGGCGCGCTGGCCGGCGAGCTGGGCCTGCTCGAGCCCGGAGCCAGCGACGAGGCCATACTGGCGGCCATGGTCGAGCACCCGATCCTGGTCGAGCGGCCCATCGTCCGGACGCCGAAAGGGACGGCGCTGTGCCGGCCGAAGGAGACGGTGTTCAGCCTGCTGGAGGCGAAGGCAGAGGCGTAACCGCCGCGGAAGCAGGCGGCAGGGTCCGGATATCTGCTCGTCTGGAGGCGGCCGGCCTGCGATCGCCTTGTGGTGCGGGTGGTCGGGCTCGAACCGACACTCCTTTCGGAACTGGATTTTGAATCCAGCGCGTCTACCAATTCCACCACACCCGCACAGGCGTCAGCGCGCTCTCCTATAGCGCGCCCCGGGCGGATTCAACCGCTCGCGAGCGCTGCAGGAAGGCCGCCTGCCGGCCATTCGTCCGGCGGCGCCGGGGCGGCGCAGGCCACGGGTCGAGCAGTCGCCAGGCCGCCTCCCGGGCCCTGCCTCGCCAGCCGGGGGGGCAGAACGCGCCCGGCAAAGTTCCGTCCCGGCGAGAAGCTTGGCTATTTGGTAACCAATTCTGGGGACTACTCTCCCGGAAGTTTAGTTAATCGTGTTCGTGCAACTCGGGGGGTTGGTCGGCCGTGGCCTACCAGGCAGAAATAGACGCGCCGCCAAAGTGGCAGGCCCCGGATCATCCGCGCCCGGGGCGCGCCTCATCCCTTGCCGGCGATGCGCGGCCTCTCCTGCAATGTAGCCTTTCGTGCTCGAAGGCGCTGTTCCTCGTCACGCGGTGTCTGAAGCTCGTCGATTACAACCCGGCCGCCGAGGCCCTGCTCGAGCCGGGCGGTGACTTGCAGGTCGTGGGGGGGCAGTTGGCTTTCGTCGACAAGCCGCGGACATCGGCCCTCCAGCTGTTTGTCGGCAGCCTCGATGGAGGGCCGGCGGGATGGGCGTTCCGGCGGTCATGCGGGTCCCTGGTGATGGTCCGGGCGGATCCGGTCCGGGGCAGTCCGGTCGGGAAGGGGCCCGCCGATATGGAGAGCGACCTGATCGTCCTGACCGCCTATCCGTCCGATCCGGAAGACCGGTATGTGTGGGCCGATTTCGCGCCCCATTTTGATCTCACCCGGTCGGAATCCGCGGTGGTGAAGAGGCTCGTCGTCGGAAAACCCGCGTCCGTCGTCGCCGAGGAGCTCGAGCTCTCGATAGAGACGATCAGGACGCATGTCCGCCGGGTCTACAACAAGCTGGGAATCAGCAGTCGGGAACAGTTGTTCGCCATTGCAGGGCAGTTCCGGCTGGACTGAACGACCGTCGGACGGGTGGACGACGGAAAATAAATTCAGTAGTGAAATCAATATGGTGATGGTTAATTCTCCCCTCAGGGGAATATATTAACCGCGGCCGATCTTCTGCCAGTTGAATATGGCTCCGCTACCCAAAAATGGGGACGCCCACCCCATGGTTGAGGACTAAGTTGAAAGTTAAGGAAACGTTAAGTTTCTGACTTCTAGGGGGCGCGATCCACAGATCGCTCCAGAGACAAGTTGACCTTTTGGCGCGCGGAACCCCGTTCCGCGCATCGGGAAGAGACACGTCTGCCCTTCAGGGATTGAGGCCGGGTTGGGGGCCGCTGGGTCGCACACGGCGGCGCAGCAGCCGGTAGCAGATTGGAACGACGAATGTCGTGGTTTTTCAAAAGCGTATCTCTGGCGGGCGCGGCGGGACTCGCCGCCGCCGTGCTGGCCGCTCCGTCTCCTGTCCTGGCCCAGTCGTACGCCATCGAGGCCACTTTCTCGAAGCTGGACGCAGTCCTGTCCGGCCGCATTACCGATCGTTGTGAACTGGCCGGGGGCGATGAGCTCAACTTCGGCGAGCTGACCGGTCATGAAACGGCCATCGCCCAACTCACGCTCAACTGCAACGTTCCCTTCGAGCTTGGCCTGCAGTCCGCCCGGGGCGGACTTACCCACGCCAGCCTGCCGAGAGGCCAGGGGCCCTTCGCCGGACAGCTTGGCTATACTGTGGACGTCCGCGTACCCACCCTGTCGCCGCGACCGGCGGTGCTCCATGGCCGTTTCAACAGCGCAGAACTGCAGACCCGCCGTACGCTGAGCAGCGGCGAAGCGATCGCCGCGGGCGGCGGTCGGCTGGAATTCACCACCTTGGCCCCTGCCGGCGCCGGCCTGTTGGCTGGGCAGTATTCGGAAACATTCACGGTAACGCTTACGCCACACCTTTAGGTTTCACGCCGACCTCGCGAGGTAAAGGATTAACTTATTCTTCCGGATATGAGGCCCCGACAGTGTTCGGGGCCTTAGTTAATTGCCGAATACCTAGCTTGACTATTCGCCCAATAGGCGAATACATGCGAAAACTGGCATACCTGCGATTTTTTTCTTGACTTGGATATTAATGGTTCGTTAAGGCTCAACCTGAGGTCGGGCGAATCCCGTCTCGGTCGAAAACTTTTCCAGAAGCCTTGGAGGCAATCATGAAAATCGTTTCGCTTATCGCCGGCGTCGCCGCCGTCGCTCTCACCGCCGGGGCCGCTTCGGCCCAGGACATTCACCAGGGCCAGTCGTCGCTGACCGGCGGCCTGACCATGTACGGGAACAATGGCGGCTTCTTGGGCCCCATCCTGAACATCCCGGCCCAGCTGAACGCCATCAATGCCGGCAACAGCAGCTCGATCATCTCGTCGTGGCACGCCATCGGCAATGCCGTGGACAACAACGGCACGGCCGAGAGCTCGGACGGCGCCACCTTCACCATGACGGGTACGGTCTCGACCGACTGCGCCTACTATTCGGGCAACAACGACACCGAGACCCTGG
>JADGMZ010000049.1 GCA_015234495.1 Brevundimonas sp.
GGTGCAGGGAGACGGCGATCGCGAATTCCGGATCGAGCTCCGACGGATCAGGAACGTCCGCCTCGGTCTGCAGCGGCTTCAACCCGGGCTCCGGCGCATCGGCTCCGCCCCGCACCGGCTTGAGGTCCAGTCGTTCGGCGATCTTCTTGCGCGTCCAGCCCTCCGCCATGGCGCGACGCCGGAGGTTCGAAAGGCCGACGTCGAACCGCCGCGCTACCGACGGCGCCGACTCTCCGGCCACATAGGCCTCGCGCACCCGCGCCCAGGTCTCCGGCCCCCGATATTTGCGCAGACGATGGTGTTTCATGGGGAGACGGTCGCACGCCGTTACGTCAAAAACGGACGCACGGACGCCTCTCCCGTCATCCTCGGGCTTGACCCGAGGATCAGACGGTCCGGTGCTCCGTCGCGGAACGCACGGTCGCGGCCGCAGGGCCATCCCGTAGGCACAGTCCGCCGCCCGCCTCTGATCCTCGGGTCAAGCCCGAGGATGACGGTCGGGGAGACCGGCGGGTCGGTCACCCTGACCGACCTGACCAGACTCCGCACTCACCGCATGGTCGAAATCACCGCGAAGTGGTCAGTCGGCCGCATAGTCCTGCACCGGCCGCACATCCAGGTCGCCGGCCTTGATCGCCCCGATGGCGCGGGCGGCGGCGTAGGCCGCCGGCACGGTGGTGTAGTAGGGGATCTTCATCATCAGCGCGGTGCGGCGCAGGCTGAAGCTGTCCTGCAGCGACTGCTTGCCCTCGGTGGTGTTGATGACCAGCTGGACCTCGCCGTTCTTCATCGCGTCGACGATGTGCGGCCGGCCCTCCAGCACCTTCTTCACATGGCCGACCGGCAGGCCCTGGGCGTCCAGCCAGGCGTGGGTGCCGCCGGTGGCGATCAGGGTGAAGCCCTCGTCCAGCAGGACGCGGGCGGCCTCGAGCACGAACGGCTTGTCGGCGTCCTTGACCGAGATGAAGGCGCAGCCGGAGACCGGCAGCAGGGTGCCGCCGCCGATCTGGGACTTGGCGAAGGCGCGGGCGAAGGCGGGGGCCATGTCGGTCTCGCCGTCGCGCTTCCAGTCGAGGCCCATGACCTCGCCGGTCGAGCGCATCTCCGGGCCGAGCACGGTGTCGACGCCGGCGAAGCGGGCGAAGGGGAAGACGGCTTCCTTGACCGCGATGTGGTCGTAGGGCGCATCGGCCAGGCCGAAGGATTTCAGCGGCACGCCGGCCATCACCTTGGCGGCGATGGCGGCGATCGGCTGGCCGATGGTCTTGGCCACGAAGGGCGCCGTGCGGCTGGCGCGCGGATTGACCTCCAGCACGAAGATGCGCGGCTCGGCGCTGTGCGGCTCCTCGATGGCGAACTGGACGTTCATCAGGCCGCGGACCTTCAGCGCCCGGGCCATGGCCTCGGTCTGGCGCTTCAGTTCGGCCACGGTGTCGGGGCGCAGCGAGTGCGGCGGCATGGAGCAGGCGCTGTCGCCCGAGTGCACCCCGGCCTCCTCGATGTGTTCCAGCACGCCGGCCACGAACACCGTCTCGTCGTCGCACAGGGCGTCGACGTCGACCTCGGTGGCGCGGTTCAGATAGTGGTCGATCAGCACCGGATCGTCGCCGGAGACGCGCATCGCCTCGTGGACGTAGCGGTCCAGCTGCTCCCGGTCGTGGACGATCATCATGCCGCGTCCGCCCAGCACATAGGACGGCCGCAGCACGACGGGATAGCCGACCTCGTCCGCCTTGGCCGCCGCCTCCTCGGCCGAACGGGCCAGGCCGTTGGGCGGCTGCATCAGGCCGATGTCGTTGAGCATGCGCTGGAACCGCTCGCGGTCCTCGGCCAGGTCGATGGAGTCGACGCTGGTGCCGAGGATCGGCACCCCGTCTTCCTGCAGGGCGTTGGCCAGCTTCAGCGGCGTCTGGCCGCCGAACTGGACGACCACGCCGATCAGCTCGCCCTTCGAGCGCTCGACGTCGATCAGCTCGAGCACGTCCTCGGCGGTCAGCGGCTCGAAATAGAGGCGGTCGGAGGTGTCGTAGTCGGTCGACACCGTCTCGGGGTTGCAGTTGACCATGATGCTTTCGACGCCGATGTCGTCGAAGGCGAAGGCCGCGTGGCAGCAGCAGTAATCGAACTCGATCCCCTGCCCGATCCGGTTCGGCCCGCCGCCCAGAATTATCGCTTTTTTTCTGTCGCTTGGGTCGGATTCACAGTGCGGAATCTGGCCCAGGGCGCCGGTCTCGTAGGTCGAATACATATAGGCCGTGGCGCTGGCGAACTCGGCGGCGCAGGTATCGATCCGCTTGAACACGGGGCGGACGTTGAGGCTGCGGCGCAGGCGACGGACATGGGCTTCCGTCGTCCCCGTCAGCTCGGCGAGACGGGCGTCCGAAAAGCCTTTGGACTTCAGCCGGCGAAACTCGCGGGCGGCCTCAGCGACTCCCTTCCCCTCGACGGGGAAGGGTTGGGGATGGGGTGCGGGCGCGCTGTCCGAAACAGACGGCGCGGAAGGCGCGGTCGACGAGGCCTCATGCGCCACATTCTGACGCGACGTGCCTCCACCCCCACCCAACCCTCCCCCGTCGAGGGGGAGGGCTTTGATCAGGGCTTCCCCGGGCAGCCCCTTCACCCGCAGATGCCCCTCTTCCCGCACGATGTCGGCGATCTGCCTCAGGAACCACGGCTCATACGAACACGCCGCCTGCACCTCCTCGACCGACAGGCCATGGCGGAAGGCCTGGGCGATGACGCGGATGCGGTCCGGCGTCGGCATCCCCAGGGCGCGCATTACGGCGGCGCGGGCCGAAGCGTCGTCCTCGACGTCGGCGACGCCGTCGATCTCGATCTCGTTGAAGCCGGTCAGGCCGGTCTCCAGCCCGCGCAGCGCCTTCTGCATCGATTCCTGGAAGGTCCGGCCGATGGCCATGACCTCGCCGACCGACTTCATCGAGGTCGACAGGGTGGCCTCGGCGCCCGGGTATTTCTCGAAGGCGAAACGGGGGATCTTGGTGACGACGTAGTCGATCGACGGCTCGAACGAGGCCGGGGTGACCCTGGTGATGTCGTTGGTCAGTTCGTCCAGGGTGTAGCCGACCGCCAGCTTGGCGGCGATCTTGGCGATCGGGAAGCCGGTGGCCTTGGACGCGAGGGCGGAACTGCGCGACACCCGCGGGTTCATCTCGATGACGACCATGCGGCCGTCGGCCGGGTTGATCGCCCACTGCACGTTGGAGCCGCCGGTCTCGACGCCGATCTCGCGCAGGACGTTGATCGAGCCGGTCCGCATCCGCTGGTATTCCTTGTCGGTCAGCGTCAGGGCGGGGGCGACGGTGATGGAGTCGCCGGTGTGGACGCCCATCGGGTCCACGTTCTCGATCGAGCAGATGATGATGCAGTTGTCCGCCTTGTCGCGGACGACCTCCATCTCATACTCCTTCCAGCCCAGCACCGACTCCTCGATGAGGACCTCCGTCGTCGGCGACAGGTCGAGGCCGCGTTCGACGATCTCCCGGAATTCCTCGACATTGTAGGCGATGCCGCCGCCCGTCCCGGCGAGGGTGAAGCTGGGCCGGATGATCGCCGGCAGGCCGACGAACTCCAGCGCGTCGTCGGCCTCGTCGATGTGGTGCACCGCCTTGGAGCGCGGGCTTTCGAGGCCCAGCTTGTCCATGGCGTCGCGGAATTTCTGGCGGTCCTCGGCCTTGTCGATGACGTCGGCGCGGGCCCCGATCATCTCCACGCCCCACTTCTTCAGGGCGCCGCTCGCGTCCAGCGCCAGCGCCGTGTTCAGCGCCGTCTGCCCGCCCATGGTCGGCAGCAGGGCGTCGGGCCGCTCCTTCGCGATGATCTTCTCGACGAACTCCGGGGTGATCGGCTCGATATAGGTGGCGTCGGCCACCTCCGGGTCGGTCATGATCGTGGCCGGATTGGAATTGACCAGAACGACCCTATATCCCTCGGCCTTCAGCGCCTTGCACGCCTGGACGCCGGAATAGTCGAACTCGCACGCCTGTCCGATCACGATCGGCCCCGCCCCGATGATCAGTACAGATTTGATGTCCGTGCGCTTGGGCATTGTTTTTACGAAACTTTCAGTTCGTCACGACCGCGCACTCCCAGCCGTCGTAGTCCAGCTGGAAGGCCGCGGCCCAGGATTGCATCATGGCGGAAACGGGCGAGAACGAGGCTTCGTCCACCGCCATCGTGGTTTCGAGAATCGTGCAGTCGTCCTGACCCCGGGTCAGGAAGCCGGCCCGCCGCGCGACCTCGTTCAGGTCGTCGTGGGCCCCGTCCCCGTAGAAGTAGAACAGCGTATGCCGCGGGGTGATTCCGCTGTCGCCATGCGCCGCCAGGGAGGCCCGGACCATGGCGTCGCGCTCTTCGTGAGGGACGTCGGCATCGGTCAAGGCGGCTGTCTCCTCGCGCACGCGGGCCCGGCGCGGGCGGGCGCCCGCGCGGGTCGGTTCAGGTTGTCGGCTAAGCGGCCGGTCTAGAGAAGCGGGCGACCCTGGGCAAGGCCGAACTGTCGCAAACCTGGGCGACCTTCGGCCGCTTCCGCCCCGGCCGGCGATGCGGTTCGGGATTCCGAGGCGGCCGCCGGAGCTCAGGCCCGGTCGGCGAGCCAGTCGGGCAGGTCGGACATGCTGTCGAGGACGCCGTAGCGCGGTCCGGCTTGCGGCGGGTCAGCCATCTCGTGGGCCCAGGTGACGACATAGGGGATGTGTACGGCGAAGGCCCCGGCCTCCAGGGCCGGCAGCACGTCGGACTTCATCGAGTTGCCGGCCATCACCGCCTCCGCCGGGCCGGTCCCGTGGCGCCTGAAGACGCGCTCGTAGGTGCTGCGGTCCTTCTCGGAAACGATCTCGACGGCGGCGAACAGATCGCCGAGGCCCGAGGCGGCCAGCTTGCGCTCCTGATCCATCAGGTCGCCCTTGGTGATCAGCACCAGCCGGTAGCGTTCCGACAGCCGCGCCAGCGCCTCGTCCACGCCGGGCAGGGTTTCGACCGGATGGGCCAGCATCTCGCGCCCGGCGGCGAGGATTTCGCGGACCACGCCGGGCGGCGGCTCGCCCTCGCAAATCTCCATCGCGGTCTCGATCATGGACAGGGTGAAGCCCTTCACGCCGTAACCATAGAGCCGCAGATTGCGGCGCTCGATCTCGGCCAGTCGCGCCTCGATTTCGGCGTTGTCGTGATCCGTCAGCAGGTCGAGGAAACGCGCCTGGGTGAGCCGGAAGACCGTCTCATTGTGCCAGAGGGTGTCGTCGGCATCGAGGCCGACGGTGGTGATGCTCATCGCGCCCTCCTGACCCGCGAACCGGCCCAGGTCAACGGAACCCATCCCGCTTCGGGAAACGGCATGGTGAACGGGGTTTGACCACGTTTGTCAGGGATGTGTTTTCACCTTGGCGCGCTTTCTCCGGGTGGGGGGCGTTCTCTGCGGACCGGTTGGAGAAGACGGTCATGAGGAACGAGCCAGGGTACCCCGTTTCGGATGCGGTCGCGTCCGACCCGGACATAGAGGCGGAGAAACCGCAGGAGGCGATCGCCCGGCTCGGCGAGCGCCGGTCCTACGCCGCGCCCTATGAGAGCCTGACCTTCACCCTGCTGACGCGGGCGCGCCGGGAACTGGTCGTAACCCTGGCGGCGCAGCCGGTGTTCGACCTCGTGCGCTCGACGCCGGTGGCGCGGCGCATCCGGCGCAGCGTCCGGCACCGTGGAGGCGAGAGCGCCCTGATCGGCCTGGGCCGGCGCACGCTCGAGCCCGCCGACCTGATCCGCATCGACACCGACACCTTGCGCAACGGGCTCGACCTGCTGCGGCTCGGCACGGAGGACAGCGGCGTGCTGCCGGCCTTCTGGCGCACCATGGCGTCCAGCGGCGGGCGGTTCGACCTGCTGTGCGCGGAGATGCAGCATGACTGCGCGCCGGGATCCCTGCTGATCGAGGTGATGGGCGGGCTGGAGCAGGCGCCGACCGACGCGATCCAGGAGGCGATCGAGCATTTCCAGACCGGAGCGCTCGGGCTGATCCTGCATATCGCCCCCGACGCCGGCGCGGCGGCCCGGCTGTCGCAGGTCCCGGCGCAGTGTCTGGCGATCGACTTCGCCGGAGTGGCGCATGAAAGCGCCCGGGACTGGCAGGGGGCGGCGCAGCTGATCGGGGCGGCCCGGCAGGCCTGCCCGCAGGTGCTGCTGACCAACCTCAGACCCGACCGCGGGCTGGCCGCCCAGGCGGCCGGCGCCACCCACGCCGTTTTCGCCGGCATGGACCCGGTCGTCGTCTGACGGCGGTTGACGCCGCGAGCGTCCGCAGGCCTTGATCGGCCATGCAGATTTCACCTTCCCGCACGCCGCGCCACATGCCGCTGGCCGAAGAGCCGCTGTCGGACCGGCACAAGCTGGGCTGGGGGCTGGCCGCCCTGGTCGTGGCCGGCAACATGATCGGCTCGGGGGTCTATCTGCTGCCGGTCAGCCTGGCCCCGGTGGGCAGTTCCAGCCTCATCGGCTGGCTGGTCGCGGGCACCGGAGCGGTGACCCTGGCGCTGGTGTTCGGCGCGCTGGGTCGACTGCAGCCGGACGCCGACGGCCTGCCGGGATTCGCGGAACGGGGTCTCGGCCGCTTCTTCGGCTTCCAGACCTCGCTGGCCTTCTGGATCGCCTGCCTCGTCGGCAACGTCGCGGTGGCGGTGGCCGCGACCGGCTATCTTGGCTTCTTCTGGCCGGCGCTGCGCGATCCGGTGGCGGCGACCTTCTGCAATCTCGGCATCATCTGGTTCGCCACCATCGCCTACATCATCGGGGCGCGGACGGCGTCGAGCCTCGCCGCCATCGCCCTTGCCGTCGGCCTGGCCCCGATCGTGGTGGCGGCGGCGGCGGGAGTGATGGCCTTCGATCCGGAGATTTTCGCCGCCTCGTGGAGCCCGTCCGGGGCGTCGTTGACGCAGAGCGTGCCGGCCTCGCTGGCGATCATCTTCTGGGCCTTTCTCGGGGTCGAGAGCGCCGCCGCCCTGTCGGTCCGGGTCAAGCATCCGGGCCGGGATGTCGGCCGGGCGTCGGTAGCGGGCGTGCTGCTGGC
>JADGMZ010000050.1:0-5324 GCA_015234495.1 Brevundimonas sp.
CGCACGCAGGCGTCGAGATCGATCGGGTTCGACTGCCGCCAGGCGATGTCGAAGTCGATGGAGTCGGCGTGGACGATCGGCGCGATGGCGTCGAAGAAGGACAGGCTTTCCTCGCCCGTGGTCTTCAGGATGGCCTCGGCGAGGGCGGGCGAGGTCAGCGGGCCGGTGGCGACGATGACGTTGTCCCAGTCCTCCGGCGGGAGGCCGGCGATCTCCCCGCGCACGACGGTGACGAGGGGGTGGGCCTGCAGCTTCGCCGTGACGGCCTGGGAGAACCCCTCGCGGTCGACCGCCAGCGCCCCGCCGGCCGGCACCTGGTTGAGGTCGCCGCAGGCCATGATCACCGAGTCCAGCGCCCGCATCTCGGCATGCAGCAGGCCGACGGCGTTGTACTCCCAGTCGTCGGAGCGGAAGGAGTTGGAGCAGACCAGCTCGGCCAGGCCGTCGGTGTGGTGGGCGTCGGTCTTCACGCCGGGCACGCCGCGCATCTCGTGCAGGATGACGGGGACGCCGGCGCTGGCGATCTGCCAGGCGGCTTCGGAGCCGGCGAGGCCGCCGCCGACGACGTGGACGGGGGAGGGGGAGGAGGAGGTCATCGCGGCCTTCTAGTCATCCCGAGGCGTCCCGTCAGCCGGGAAAGCCGTCGCAGGTTGGCCGCAACCTCACTGCGGTCAGGGCGCCCCTGCCAGGAGGGGCGGTCGATGAAGAGCGTTATCGAGGCGGTGGCGGATCTTTCGGCCGGGCCGGAGACCGCCGTTGCGGCGATTTCCGCTGACACCGCCGTGATCGCCGACTAGGCTCGCAGCGAACACGCACAGGAGGGGACAATGGCGTTTTCGGGCAGCGACGCGGCCTTCGAGGGATTCCGCCTCGTCAGGCGCAACCCCATGGCTCTCGTGGCCTGGACCCTGCTGTACGCGGTCGTGAGCCTCGTCAGCCTGTTCGCCATGTCGAACGCCATTGGTCCGCTGACGACGTGGGGCGAGCGCATGGAGGCGCTGGAGGGGACGTCGCCGACGCCGGAGGAGGTCCTCGCAGCCTTCCAGGGCCTGGGCGAAGTGATGCTGGGCCTGTCGTGGCTGATCCCGCTGCAGCTGGCGATCAGCGCCATGCTGATGGCGGCCGTGGCGCGGGCGGTGCTGAACCCCCGGGCCGGCGGATTCGGCTATTTGCGGCTGGGCATGGATGAGCTGCGGGTGTTCGTCGTGACCCTCGTGCTGGGCATTCTGGTGATCTGCGCCTGGATGGGCGTGGCCCTGCTGGTAGGCGTCCTCGCCGGTATAGCCGGCGCAACGGGGGCCAACTGGATGTGGCTGTTCGTGGTGCTGGGCGGGCTGGCCGGCGTGGCTGCGGTCATCTGGATCTCGGTGCGGTTGAGCCTGGCGGTGCCGATCACCGTGGCCGAGAACCGGATGGCCTTCTTCGATTCCTTCGCCGTCACCCGCGGCCGCTTCTGGCCGTTGCTCGGCATGATCATCATCGCCGCCGTCATGGTGATGGTCATCAGTCTGTTGTCGTGGGTCGTGACCCTGCCGCTGAGCCTGGCGGCCGGACTGGAGTCGTGGCCGCAGGGTGGGAACAACGACCCCGAGAGAATCGCCGCCGCGCTCGATGTGACCAACCCGTGGATCATCGTCAGCGCCCTGGCCGAGGCCGTGGTCTACGCCCTGACCGTGGGCGTGATGTATGCGCCGTTCGCCGCCGCCTATCGGGATCTCAAGGGCCTGGGCGCCGAGGCCCCTGCCGCCTGAGCCGAATTCCGTCGACGTTTCGCATCGCCGCAGGCCTTCGAAGGACACCATGACGGGCATCGAACTCTATGCGCCGCGCCGGCCGCGACACCGCCGCACCTGGACGATCGCCGCCCTGGTGCTGGCCGTCGTCTTCATCGTCCTCGGCCAGCTGGCCGGGGCCGTGCCGGGCATATTGCTGGGCTTGCTGACGCCCGAGGGGGAGACCGTGGGCTGGCAGGGGACGGCCTACACCCTCGCGTCCTTCGCCTTCACGGCCGGGATCGTGGTGCTGTGGGTCGCCCTGTTCGAGCGCCGCGGGCTGGCGACGATCGGCTTCAACGGATCGGGGCTGAAGCGATTCCTGCGCGGCTACGTGATCGGCCTGGCCTTTCTGGCCGCGGTCGTCGGGATCATCTGGGCGCTGGGAGGCTATCGCGTGGAGGCCGGCGGCGCCTTCGCCGCCGCCAACGTCGGCGCCGCCCTGGTCCCGATCGCCGTGCTGCTTCTCGGCTTCGTCATCCAGGGCTCGACCGAGGAGATCCTGACCCGCGGCTGGCTGATGCAGGTGATCGCCTCCCGCCATGGCCTGGCCTGGGGGGTCGGGCTCAGCTCGGCCCTGTTCGGCCTGCTGCACGCCGCCAATATCGATCCGTCGCCCGAGCTGCTGACGGGCGTGCTGAACGTGGTCCTGTTCGGGGTCTTCATCGGCCTCTACGCCGCGCGCGAGGGTTCCCTGTGGGGCGTCTGCGGCTGGCACGCGGCGTGGAACTGGCTGCTCGGCCTCGGCTTCGGGCTCGAGGTTTCGGGGCAGGTGATCGAAACAGCGCCGTTGCTGGTCGACCTGGGCACGCAGACGGCCCTGCCGTGGTGGGTCACCGGCGCGGCCTTCGGGCCCGAGGGCAGCGTGGTCACCACGGCCGTGCTCCTGATCGGAATGGCGGTGCTGATCGTGAAGGGGCGCACGCGCGACCACGGCGTCGTGGCCGAACCGGCGCCGGCGGAGGCGGCGGGCTAGCCTCCGCCGTTCAGGCCCGCTTCTTCAGCGCGGCAATGCGCGCCTTGCGGCGCTCCTCGTGCCGGTCGAGGACCTCCTTGAGGTATTTGCCGGTCCAGCTGTTCGGATTGGCCGCGACCTGTTCGGGGGTGCCGACCGCGACGATCTCGCCGCCGCCGTCGCCGCCCTCGGGGCCGAAATCCAGCAGCCAGTCGGCCATCTTGATGACGTCGAGGTTGTGCTCGATGACCACGATGGTGTTGCCGTTCTCGACCAGCTCCTGGAGCACCTCCAGCAGCTTGCGGGTGTCCTCGAAATGCAGGCCGGTGGTCGGCTCGTCGAGGATGTAGAGGGTCTTGCCGGTGGCCCGTTTCGACAGCTCCTTGGACAGCTTGACCCGCTGCGCCTCGCCGCCTGACAGGGTGGTGGCGGACTGGCCGACCTTGACGTAGCCGAGACCGACCCGGTTCAGGGTCAGCATCTTGTCGCGGATCGAGGGCACGGCCTTGAAGAAGCTGGCCGCCTCTTCAACCGTCATGTCCAGAACGTCGGATATGCTCTTGCCCTTGAAGACGATTTCCAGCGTCTCGCGGTTGTAGCGCTTGCCCTTGCAGACGTCGCAGGTGACGTAAACGTCGGGCAGGAAATGCATCTCGATCTTGATCAGGCCGTCGCCCTGGCAGGCCTCGCAGCGACCGCCCTTGACGTTGAACGAGAAGCGGCCGGGCCCGTAACCGCGCGCCTTCGACTCGGGCAGGCCGGCGTACCAGTCGCGGATCGGGCCGAAGGCGCCGGTATAGGTGGCGGGGTTCGAGCGCGGGGTGCGGCCGATCGGGCTCTGGTCGATGTCGATGACCTTGTCGAACATCTCCAGCCCTTCGATGCGGTCGAAGGGGGCGGGGGCGTCGGAGGCGTTGTGCAGCCGGCGCGCGGCGGCCTTGTAGAGGGTCTCGATGGTGAAGGTCGACTTGCCGCCGCCGGACACGCCGGTGACGCAGGTGAACAGGCCGGCGGGGATCTCGCCGGTGACGGACTTCAGATTGTTGCCGGTCGCGCCGCTGATCCTCAGCATCCGCTTGCGGTCGACGGGGCGGCGGCCTTCCGGGGGCAGTTCGATCTCGCGCTCGCCGGTCAGGTATTTGCCAGTCAGGGAGTTCGGATTGGCCATGACGTCGGCCGGCGTGCCCTGGGCGCAGACCTCGCCGCCATGGACGCCGGCGGCCGGGCCCATGTCGATGACGTAGTCGGCGGTCAGGATGGCCTCCTCGTCGTGCTCGACCACCAGCACGGAATTGCCCAGGTCGCGGAGGCCGCGCAGGCTTTCCAGCAGGCGGGAGTTGTCGCGCTGGTGCAGGCCGATCGACGGTTCGTCGAGGACGTAGAGCACGCCGGTCAGGCCCGAACCGATCTGGGACGCCAGCCGGATACGCTGGCTCTCGCCCCCGGACAGGGTGCCCGAGGCGCGCGACAGGTTCAGATAGTCGAGCCCGACGTTGTTGAGGAAGCGCAGCCGGTCGGTGATCTCCTTCAGGATCCGCCGGGCGATCTCCATCTGCTTGTCGGTCAGCTTGCCGTCGAGGGCGGTGAACCATTCGTGGGCGTGCTTGATCGACAGCCAGGACACCTCGGCGATGTCCGTGCCGGCGATCTTCACCGCCAGGGCCTCGGGCTTCAGCCGCTTGCCGCCGCAGGCCTCGCACGGGGTCTCCGACTGGAACCGGCCCAGCTCCTCGCGCACCCAGGCGCTGTCGGTCTCGCGCCAGCGCCGCTCGAGGTTCGGCAGCACGCCCTCGAAGGCCTTGGTGGTCTCATAGGTGCGGGCGTTGTCGTCGTAAGTGAATTTGATCTTCTCGCCGCCCGAGCCGTGCAGGATCACCTGCTGGGACTTCTCCGGCAGGTCGCGCCACGGCTTGTCCATCGAGAAGCCGTAGTGGCGGCTCAGCGACTGCAGGGTCTGGGTGTAGAGCGGGGAGGGGCCGCGCGACCACGGCGCGATGGCGCCCTTGTGCAGGGTCTTGTCGCGGTCGGGCACGACCAGGTCGGCGTCGAAGGCCAGCTTGACGCCGAGGCCGTCGCACACCGGGCAGGCGCCGAACGGATTGTTGAACGAGAACAGCCGCGGCTCGATCTCGCTGATGGTGAAGCCCGAGACGGGGCAGGCGAACTTCTCCGAGAAGGTGATGCGGCGCGGCTGTTCGCCCTCGGGGGCGTTGGCCCATTCCGCCACGGCGATGCCGTCGGCCAAGCCCAGCGCCGTCTGCAGGCTGTCGGCGTAGCGGCCTTCCAGCCCCGCCTTGGTGACGATGCGGTCCACTACGATGTCGATGTCGTGCTTGAACTTCTTGTCGAGGGTCGGCGCGTCCTCGATGGCGTAGAACTGCCCGTCGATCTTCAGCCGCTGGAAGCCCGAGCGCTGCCACTCAGCGATTTCCTTGCGGTATTCGCCCTTGCGTCCGCGCACGACCGGGGCCAGCAGCAGCAGCCGCTCGCCGTCGGGCAGGGCGGTCAGCTTGTCGACCATCATGGAGATGGTCTGGCTCTCGATCGGCAGGCCGGTCGCCGGCGAATAGGGCACGCCGACGCGCGCCCACAACAGG
>JADGMZ010000050.1:5334-7065 GCA_015234495.1 Brevundimonas sp.
AGTCGTGAATCTCGGTCACCGTGCCCACGGTCGAGCGGGGGTTCTTCGAGGTGGTCTTCTGTTCGATCGAGATGGCCGGGGACAGGCCCTCGATCAGGTCGACGTCCGGCTTGCCCATCAGTTCGAGGAACTGGCGGGCGTAGGCGCTCAGGCTCTCGACATAGCGGCGCTGGCCCTCGGCGTAGATGGTGTCGAACGCGAGCGACGACTTCCCGGACCCCGACAGCCCGGTCATCACCACCAGCTGCTCGCGCGGGATGTCGACGTCCACGCCCTTGAGGTTGTGCTCGCGCGCGCCGCGCACGCGAATGAAGTTGTGCTTTTCGGTCATGGAATCCGGGAACGCGGTGGGGCCGGGGAGGGTCCGGGGCGACGCCGCTATATGGGAACCAATTCGGCGATTTCAGCAAGAACAATATGGGAACATTGGGTCGGATTTGCGTTCGCCGAACCAAACTCGCTAGCATACTGTACAGCTTGGGGGGTTGGGTATGTGGCGTAGCGTCGGGATTGTGGCGGCCGTGCTGGCCCTGGCGGCGTGCGGGGCGGGAGACGAGGGGCGAACTCCGGAAGCGCGGGGCGACGCAGCCTCCCCCGCCGCACCGACCGAAGGCGCCGCCGCCGCCAAGGCGCCGTCCGCAGGCGGGTTCGATCCGGCCACGGCGCCCCTGTCCAGCGCGCCGCTGGGCGCCTTCCCCTATTTCTCCCTGCCCGACGGCTACGTCCGCACCGGCGAGGAGACGCATGACTTCTTCGCCTTCCCGTTCTGGGTGGAGGGGGCGTTCCGCACCGTCGAGGGCAGGGTGCACATGTCGATGATCGAGCCGGAGGACGACAAGCGGTTCTCGCGTCTGGAGCTGCAGCGAAACATAGAGGCGGTGATCGACCGGGTCGGCGGGGTCAAGGTGTCCCAGTCAGCGGTGCCGGGCGACGCCATCAACGCCCTCGGCGACCGGATGATCAGCGACACCACGGCCGGCACCGGCGACATCTACAACAACGAGGTCGCCACCTATGTCATCCGCCGCGCGGACAAGACCATCTGGGTGCATTTCGATGCCGGGTCCTCGACCGGCGGCCTGACGGTGGCCGAGACCGCCCCGCTGGCGATCACGGCGGGTCTGCTGCCGGCCGAGCAACTGCGGCGGGAGCTGGAGGCGGACGGACGCGTCGCCATCCAGGTCAATTTCGCCGTCGACAAGGCCGACATCCTGCCGGACTCGCGACCGCAGATCGACGCCGTCCTGGCCCTGCTGCGCGGCGACGACGCCCTGCGGCTGGGGGTCGAGGGGCACACCGACAACACCGGCACGGCCGCCCACAACCGCACCCTGTCCGACGCCCGCGCCCGTTCCGTGGTCGCCGCCCTGACAGCCGCGGGGATCGCCGGCAGCCGGCTTGAGCCGCGGGGCTTCGGGCCGGACCGCCCGGTCGCCGACAATGCAACCGAGGCTGGGCGGGCCCGGAACCGCCGGGTCGAACTGGTCAAGCTTTAAAGGGGGAACTGTCATGTTGAAGAAGCTCGCGATCGGCGTCGTCGGACTGGCCGTGATCGGCGGCGGCGCCTGGGCGGCGACCCAGTATCTCGGACCCGCATCCAGTCAGGCCCAGACGCCCGGCGACCCCTCGGCCGACGAGGATGAGGACAAGAAGCGTCTGCTTTCACGCCGGCGCGGTCCGGTCGAGGTGGACGCCAACGGGGCGCCGCTGCTGCGCAATGGCCTGTGGAAG
>JADGMZ010000051.1 GCA_015234495.1 Brevundimonas sp.
GGCCGAGGCCGTGCTCGAGAACCAGAAGGTCGAGAAGCGTGGCGGCCGTCCGGCGACCACCAATCCGGTGCTGCTGGGCATCACCAAGGCGTCGCTGCAGACCCGCAGCTTCATCTCGGCGGCGTCCTTCCAGGAGACCACCCGCGTCCTCACCGACGCCTCGGTCAACGGCAAGAAGGACACGCTGGAAGGCCTGAAGGAAAACGTCATCGTCGGCCGGCTGATCCCGGCGGGCACCGGCGCCTATCTGCGCTCGCTGCAGAAGGTGGCCAACGCCCGCGACGCCGAACTGACCCAGGCCCGCGAGGAGGCCATCGAGCCGCTTCCGGCCGACCTGGCCCTGGAACTGGAAAACAGCGAAGGCTGATCTCCGGACCCCGGAATGACCTGATCAGGGCGGCTCCTCGCGGGGCCGCCCTTTTCTTTGGCCGCCATCACGGCGAAGCTGGGCGTGGAGGCCCTCGCCATGACCCTGACGCCCCTTCCTTCGTTCCGTCTCGACGGCAAGCGCGCCCTGGTCACCGGCGGTGGCCGGGGGATCGGCGCCGCCGGCGCGGAGATCTTCGCCCAGGCCGGGGCCGCGGTGACCCTGTGCGGACGCACGGCGGCCGATCTGGAGGCGCGCGCGGAGGCCATCCGGAAGGCGGGCTTCGAGGCCGACTGGTTCGTGCTCGACGTGACCGATGTCGCCGCCGTCCGGCGCGAGATCGCCGCCCGCGGTCCGTTCGACATCCTGCTGAACAACGCCGGGGTGAACCGGATCCGGTCGATCCTCGATGTCGGCGAGGACGACTATGACGCCGTGCTGGGCCTCAATCTGAAGGCGGCGTTGTTCGTGGCCCAGGCGGTGGCCCGGGGCCTGGTCGAGGCCGGCCGGCCCGGCTCGATCATCAACGTCTCCTCGCAGATGGGCCACGTCGGCGGCGGCGGCCGATCGCTGTACAGCGCCTCGAAATGGGGGCTGGAGGGGCTGACCCGCTGCATGGCCATCGATCTGGCCGCCCACGGCGTGCGGGCGAACACCCTTTGTCCGACCTTTATCGACACCGCCATGACCCGGCCCATTCTCGACACCCCGGGCACGCGCGACTTCGTGCTCAGCCGCATCAAGCTGGGGCGGCTGGGGCGTATGGAGGAACTGACGGGCGCTCTCCTGTTGCTGGCCTCGGACGCGTCGACCCTGATGACGGGCAGCTCCGTGATGGTGGACGGGGGCTGGACGGCCGGCTGACCGGGCGCCGCGCCGACGCTCAGTCCTCTTCCAGCTCGCGGATGCGGTCGCGGCGGGTGCGGACGTTGGTCGTGGAGTCAGGCCGCAGGGCGGGGCCCAGATGGGCGCCGGCGACGCCCATGCCGAAGTTCGAGCCAGGACCCTCCTGCACCCCGACGATGCCGATTCCGCCGCTCAGCGGCCGGCGCCGGGCCTCATACCGGGCCAGAGCGCGACGGCCCTCGCGGGCGAAGCGGGCGTCGCGGTCCGGATTGCCCGTGCCCGTGATCGGGGCGGCGGCTGCGGCGCGGGCGCCGAAGCGGTCGTCGCAGACGGCGCGCTCGGCCTCGCTCAGCAGGTCAGGGCTGGCGCAGCCGACCAGGCTGGTGCGCAGGCCGCGCGCGACGCGATCGCCCGTGGTCTGGGGCCGCACCTGCCACGGCGCCGTGCCGACATCGCCGGGCGGGGCGGGGGCGCCGCCGGCGACGGCGCGCGGCGCCGGCGGGCTCGGCTGTTCGCCGGTCGCCGCCGACCCCGTGGCCCCGGTGGTGTCACTCAACCGCGTGCCCGAATCCGCGAGCGGCGCGGGATAGTCGGGCGCGGGCGTCCTGCGTGTGCGGGCCGTCTCGCCGCGCAGCAGCGGGCGCGGCTCGATCTGCAGGTGGATCAGCGGCCGGGGAAACAGCGGATCGTCGATGACGTCGCCGCCGTACTGCCGAGGCGGCTCGAAGGCCTTGAAACCGACATAGCCCAGGATCAGGGCGTGCAGGCTCACGGACAGCGCCACGATCGCCGGCCTGCGCCAGCCTTCGGCCCCCGACGGCCAGACCAGCCTGATCTCCCGCATCAGCCCTCCATTTCGCAACCGGCAGGAGAGGGGGCGAGCGTGGCGGTATTACGGCCCCCGGCACGGCAACAGCGCCCTTGACCGCAGCCGCCGCCGGGCGTAGAAGCCGCCCACTTTCGAGGCGGGCGCGCCAGCGTTCATCGAGATCGTGACAATCGAACGACCGGGCTGTGCCCGCCGGAACGTCCTTAGCGCGCGTTCCGGCTTTTCTGTTTGTCGCGGGCCTTGCTCGAAACCCGACCCGGGGCGGCGCAACCGCGCCGTCCGAAAAGAAGGCTCACCGGGGCGCTCCGGCCGAAAGGCACACGCCCCCATCGATTTGGAAGAGACGAGTACTCGATGCCGACTATCAACCAGCTGATCCGCAAGCCGCGCCATCCCAAGCCGGTCCGCAACAAGGTCCCGGCCCTGAAGGGCTGCCCGCAGCGCCGCGGCGTCTGCACCCGCGTCTACACCACGACCCCGAAGAAGCCGAACTCGGCTCTGCGTAAGGTCGCCAAGGTGCGTCTGACCACCGGCATCGAAGCCGTGTGCTACATCCCGGGCGAAGGCCACAACCTGCAGGAGCACTCGGTGGTCCTGATCCGCGGCGGCCGCGTCAAGGACTTGCCCGGCGTGCGCTATCACATCCTGCGCGGTGTGCTCGACACCCAGGGCGTCAAGGACCGCAAGAAGCGCCGTTCGCACTACGGCGCCAAGCGTCCGAAGTAAGCGACCTCCCGTCAGATTTTCCCGGTTCCGGCCGGGACCCAGAGACCGATTTAAAAGGCCGATCCCATGTCCCGTCGTCACCGCGCCCAGAAGCGCGAAGTCCTGCCGGATCCGAAGTACAAGGATCTGATCGTCACCAAGTTCATGAACTACGTCATGTACGAGGGCAAAAAGGCCGTCGCCGAGAACATCGTCTACGGCGCCTTCGACATCCTGGCCGACAAGAAGAAGGACCAGGAGCCGGTCGCGACCTTCCACGCCGCCCTGGACAATGTCGCTCCGGCGGTCGAAGTCCGTTCGCGTCGCGTCGGCGGCGCCACCTACCAAGTGCCGGTCGAGGTCCGTCCGGATCGCCGTCGCGCCCTGGCCATCCGCTGGCTCGTCAACGCCGCCCGCAAGCGCGGCGAGAACACCATGACCGAGAAGCTGGCCGCCGAACTGCTGGACGCCTCGAACAACCGCGGCACCGCCGTGAAGAAGCGCGAAGACACCCACAAGATGGCCGAGGCCAACCGCGCCTTCAGCCACTATCGCTGGTAACGCCTGCCGGGCTCGCCGGCCTTTATCAGAGGGCCGGCGGTTCCCATCTACCGACTATCCGGCGCGGGCGGTTTGAGCTAAATCGCCCGCGCCCGCTTATCCGATATTTCCCCGAGACGCCGTCCGCGGCGCCGCATTGACCGCAAGGCACGCTCCCATGCCCCGCACGCATAAAATCGAAGACTACCGCAACTTCGGCATCATGGCGCACATCGACGCCGGCAAGACGACGACGACCGAGCGGATCCTGTTCTACACGGGCAAGAACCACAAGATCGGCGAGACCCACGACGGCGCCTCGACCATGGACTGGATGGACCAGGAGCAGGAACGCGGCATCACCATCACCTCGGCCGCGACGACCGCCTTCTGGCGCGGCAAGCGCCTGAACATCATCGACACCCCCGGGCACGTCGACTTCACCATCGAGGTCGAACGCTCGCTGCGCGTGCTGGACGGCGCCGTGACGGTGCTGGACGGCAACGCCGGCGTCGAGCCGCAGACCGAGACCGTCTGGCGCCAAGCCGACAAGTACAAGGTTCCGCGCATCGTCTTCGTCAACAAGATGGACAAGATCGGCGCCGATTTCGAGAAGTCGGTCGAGTCGATCCGTGACCGTCTGGGCGCCAAGGCCGTGCCGATCCAGCTGCCGATCGGCGCCGAGAGCGCCCTGAAGGGCGTCGTCGACCTCGTCGAGATGAAGGCCCTGGTGTGGGAGAGCGACCAGGTCGGCGCCGACGCCGAAGTGCGCGACATCCCGGCCGACATGGCCGACGCCGTGGCCGCCGCCCGCCAGTACCTGATCGACAACGCCGTCGAACTCGACGACGAGGCCATGGAAGCCTACCTCGAGGGCGAGGAGCCGTCGGTCGAGACGCTGAAGAAGTGCATCCGCAAGGCGGTGCTGACCGGCGCCTTCTATCCGATCCTCGGCGGCTCGGCGTTCAAGAACAAGGGCGTGCAGCCCCTGCTCGACGCCGTCATCGACTACCTGCCGTCGCCGGTCGACATCCCGCCGACCCCGGGCATCGACTTCAAGACGGAAGAGCCGATCACCCGCAAGGCGTCGGACGACGAGCCCCTGTCGGTGCTGGCGTTCAAGATCATGGACGACCCCTTCGTCGGCTCGCTGACCTTCTGCCGCCTGTATTCCGGCAAGATGGAAACCGGCATGTCGCTGCTGAACTCCAGCCGCGACAAGAAGGAGCGCGTCGGCCGCATGCTGCAGATGCACTCGAACAACCGCGAGGACATCAAGGAAGCCTACGCCGGCGACATCGTCGCCCTGGCCGGCCTCAAGGAGACCCGCACCGGCGACACCCTGTGCGACCCGATCAAGTCGCCGGTCATCCTCGAGAAGATGGAATTCCCCGCCCCGGTCATCGAGATCGCGGTGGAGCCCAAGTCCAAGGCCGACCAGGAGAAGCTGGGCGTCGCCCTGCAGAAGCTGGCCTCCGAGGATCCGTCGTTCACCGTCTCGACCGATTTCGAAAGCGGCCAGACCATCCTCAAGGGGATGGGCGAGCTGCACCTCGACATCAAGATCGACATCCTGAAGCGGACCTACAAGGTCGACGCCAACATCGGCGCGCCGCAGGTGGCCTATCGTGAATCGCTCGGCCGCAAGGTCGAGATCGACTACACGCACAAGAAGCAGACCGGCGGCACGGGCCAGTTCGCCCGCGTCATCATCACCTTCGAGCCGGGCGAGCCGGGCACGGGCTTCGTGTTCGAGAACCAGATCGTCGGCGGCGCCATTCCCAAGGAGTACATCCCGGGCGTGGAGAAGGGCCTCGAGTCGGCCAAGGACAGCGGCCTGCTGGCCGGCTTCCCGCTGATCGACTTCAAGGCGACGCTGACGGACGGCAAGTTCCACGACGTCGACTCCAGCGTGCTGGCGTTCGAGATCGCGGCCCGCGCCGCCTTCCGCGAACTGAAGGAGAAGGGCGCGCCCAAGCTGCTCGAGCCGATCATGGCCGTCGAGGTCGTGACCCCGGAAGAGTATCTGGGCTCGGTCATCGGCGACCTGAACGGCCGTCGCGGCATGATCCAGGGTCAGGACATGCGCGGCAACGCCACCGTCGTCGACGCCTTCGTGCCGCTGGCCAACATGTTCGGCTATGTGAACACCCTGCGCGGCATGTCGCAGGGCCGGGCGGCCTTCACCATGCAGTATGACCACTATGAGCCGGTGCCGCAGCACGTCGCCGACGAAGTGATCAAGAAGTATTCCGCCTAACCACCCGATTCCCGGCGGGTTTCGGCCCGCCGGGGCCCCCTGATAACCCGAGGACACAGCCCCCTGCTCAGGGGACGGAGAGAAGAGAATGGCCAAGGAAAAGTTCGAACGCACCAAGCCGCACTGCAACATCGGCACGATTGGTCACGTTGACCACGGCAAGACGACGCTGACGGCGGCGATCACCATGACGCTGGCCAAGGCCGGCGGCGCGACGGCGAAGGCCTATGCGGACATCGACGCGGCGCCGGAGGAGAAGGCGCGCGGCATCACCATCAACACCTCGCACGTCGAGTACGAGACGGCGACGCGTCACTACGCCCACGTCGACTGCCCGGGCCACGCCGACTATGTGAAGAACATGATCACGGGCGCGGCGCAGATGGACGGCGCCATCCTGGTGGTGTCGGCGGCCGACGGCCCGATGCCGCAGACCCGCGAGCACATCCTGCTGGCGCGTCAGGTCGGGGTTCCGGCGCTGGTGGTCTACATGAACAAGGTGGACCTGGTCGACGACGCCGAGCTGCTCGAGCTGGTCGAGATGGAGATCCGCGAGCTGCTGTCGAGCTACAACTTCCCGGGCGACGAGATCCCGATCACGGCCGGCTCGGCCAAGGCGGCGACCGACGGCGTCAACCCGGAGATCGGCGAGAACTCGATCCTGGCGCTGATGAAGACGGTTGACGAATACATCCCGCAGCCGGAGCGTCCGGTCGACCAGCCGTTCCTGATGCCGGTCGAGGACGTGTTCTCGATCTCGGGCCGCGGCACCGTGGTCACCGGCCGGGTCGAGCGCGGCATCGTCAAGGTCGGCGAGGAAGTCGAGATCGTCGGCATCCGCCCGGTGCAGAAGACGACCTGCACCGGCGTCGAGATGTTCCGCAAGCTGCTGGACCAGGGCCAGGCGGGCGACAACGTGGGCGTGCTGCTGCGCGGCACCAAGCGCGAGGACGTCGAGCGCGGCCAGGTGCTGTGCAAGCCGGGCTCGATCACCCCGCACACCAAATTCCTGGCCGAGGCCTACATCCTGACCAAGGAAGAGGGCGGGCGTCACACCCCGTTCTTCACCAACTACCGTCCGCAGTTCTACTTCCGCACCACCGACGTGACCGGCATCGTGCACCTGAAGGAAGGTGTCGAGATGATCATGCCCGGCGACAATGCCGAGCTGAACGTCGAGCTGATCACCCCGATCGCCATGGAAGAGAAGCTGCGCTTCGCCATCCGTGAAGGCGGCCGCACCGTCGGCGCCGGCGTGGTCTCCAAGATCACGGAGTAAGGGGCCTCAGGCCGCGCGCCTCCGCCAGGCGAGCACAGGCCACCC
>JADGMZ010000052.1 GCA_015234495.1 Brevundimonas sp.
CAGAGCTGGACACGCGTGGCCTGGCCCAGACGCGGCTGGTCCCGGTGTTGGCGCAGGCGTCGGACGACGCTGGCTCGCGCTGAGGCGCGCGAACTCCTGTTCGGAACGGGGTCGGTGCATCGAGGGGGTGCGTGGCGATGCTGTCAGTCCAACGAGGACTTTTCTCCGCTCGTTGCACCCTGGATTCGCCCCACCAGAAGTAGGTTAAGGGGCGTGCCTTGCTCGAGAATCGAACCAATCCGGCGCGTTGAGGATGCCGACATTCCAGGGGCCGGCGCGTTAGCTGAAGCGGCTCGCCAGCCAGTAGCCGCCGAAGGACGCGGCGGCCGTCAGGAAGGCGCCCCAGGCCATGTCGATCAGCGTCACCTGCACCGGCCACACCCGGAGCGTCGCCTGGTTGGTGAGATCATAGGTGGCGTAGGCGACCAGGCCGAGCACCGCCCCAAAGGTCACGGCCTTGAGGGCTGAGCCGTCTCGCAGGGCGGGCGTGACCGCCAGCACGACGATGCCGGCGACATAGATCAGATAGAAGGCCCCGGCGGCGCGCATATCGGGCTGCGGCGCCAGCAGCTCGCCGATGGCGGGGCGATACAGACGTGGACCGACGGTCGTCAGCCAGATCGCATCCAGCACCGCCATGACGACGCCGGAGCCGAGGTAGGCGAGCAGATATCGCATGATGGTCTTCCTTCAGGCCGTGGACGACGGCAGGTTCAACGGGATCGCGGCGGGAAGGGCAGAAAGCGGGACACCCTGGCCTGGTAACGGCGATAGGCCTCGGGGCGCGTTTTCAGCATCTGGGCCTCGAGCATCGGCACGCCGCTGACGTGGTTGAGCAACCACCACATCAGGACCGCCCCCGGCAGGGTCAACCAGCTTTGGGCGGCTCCGGGGTCGAAAGCCATCACGGGCCAGGCCAGCCAGACCGTCCATTCGAAAAAATAGTTCGGGTGCCGCGACCAGCCCCACAATCCCTGATCGGCGACCTTGCCCCGGCTGGAGGGATCGCGCCGGAAGGCGGCCATCTGGCGATCCGCAACGGTCTCGCCCGCGACGGCGACCAAAACGACCAACGCCGCCAGTCCGTCGCGCCAGTCGAGCGCGACCTCGGGCCGCGCCGCGGCGGCCCGCACCGAGACCACCAGAACCACGACGGTCGCCGCCTGGATCATCAGGAAGCCCCACGCCTTCAGGCCCCACCCCCCCCAGCTCCTCTTGAGGTCCTCGTACCGGGGATCGGGGACTGAGGCCCGGGCGGTTCTGACCGCCAGATACCCGCCGAGCCGGAACGCCCACAGGCTGATCAGGACGGCGACCAGTGTCTGCCGGGGGTGACTCGCTTCGGCAGCGGGCCACAGCGCGGCCGCGGCCCCGATCAGCCCGACTGACAGGGCCCAGATGACATCAGTCCAGCCGCCGTCTCCGGTTCGGCGCACGATCCACCAGGCCGCCGACAGGGCGAGGATCGACGCAACGATGCAAACGAGAAGGAGCGGCATTCAGCCTCCGGTGTTCTCCAGACCTACGAACCGGATCGGCCGCCGGATGCCGGTCTACATCCGCACGAACGGCTGCAGCCGTTTCCCAAGCCAGCCGTCGAGCAGGATCTGGCCGTCCAGGGCCGCGACACACAGGCACGGCTCGTCGGACACCACGCGCGGCTGGTGAAGGGTCTGGTGATCGGCCTCCTCAAGATCGCCGACCTCGAACCGCTCGGATTCAGTGGCGTAGGCGCCGGCCAGCACGCAGGTCAGTTCGACCCCGCCGTGGGTATGCCGGGGCGTGGTGCGGCCCGGCTGGATCTCCAGCAGGATGACCCGGCAGTCGCCGTCGCGCGGGCCCTGCACGTCGCGAACCCGCACGCCCGGGCCCATCCAACGCCACGGCCCGAGCGGCAGCCGGCGCAGGGGCTCGGGCAGCTGCAGCATGTCGTTGAGCGGCGCGACCGTCCGGGCCGGACCCGTATCGACCTCGGTGCGCGCCAGAGCCCGGGCCAGGGCGTCCTCGCCCATCGGCTCCGGCGCGACCTCACGCAGGACCTCGCCGCCGACCGCCTCGAGCCGGCGCGCGAAGGCGGCCGTCTGCGGGCGGAGCGAGAGATGCGTCGCCACCACCACGGCCTCGGGCGGGCTCAGGCCGCCGGCGGCGTAGGCGAGCAGGCGCTCATCGGAAACGGTATGGCGCTGCGCCGTCATTCCTGCCCCCTCGCGGGCTCGAGTATCAGTCTCAGTTTTATCATGGCCTTGCGGATGCGGGATTTGACCGTACCAAGCGGCAGGTCGAGGGCGCGGGCGATCTCGGAGTGGGCGTCGCCCTTGAAGAAGGCCAGGCGCAGCACCGCCATCTGATCCGGGGAGAGCTGGCGCATGGCCTCGTTCAGCCGGGCGGCCTCATCGGCCTGGGTCAGCAGGGCGTCCGGCCGTTCGGGCTCGACGGGCGTCAGGTCGAACTCGGGCAGGGCAGCCGCCCGGACCTCGCGTCTCAGGACATCGAGGCGGCGGTTGCGGGCGATGGTGAAGATCCAGGTCGCCGCCCCGGCGCGGGTGGGGTCGAACAGGTCGGCCTTGCGCCACACCGTCAGCATGGCGTCCTGGGCGAAGTCCTCGGCGGCCCCGGCCGGCGCCCCGGCGCGCATCAGGTAGGCCTTCAGCCGCGGCGCGAAATATTCGAACAGGCGCGAGAAGGCCTCGCGGTCACGATCGACCGCCACTGCCCGGATCAGCCGGGCGTGCTCGTCGGTGAGCGCTTTCACCGGGCCTGGTTCCGCCTGCAGTTCGGCCGCCTGTCCATACATGGTCCTGATACGCCGCCGCGATCGAAACGGATCACGGCATCCGACAGCAAGGGCTCGACGTATCGAAGCCGAATTCGCCGTCGGAGTCTGCATGTCCCTCAACGCCGCCCCCCTGAACCCGGATCGCCGGCTCCGCATCGCCGTCGTGGGCTCCGGCATTTCCGCCTTGTCCTGCGCCTGGCTGCTGGCCCGCCAGCACGAGGTGGTGGTCTATGAACGGGAGGATCGTCTCGGCGGGCACTCGCACACCGTCGAGGTAGGCGGCGACGGCGGGGATCCGGTCCCGGTCGACATGGGCTTCATCGTCTTCAACGAGGCGACCTATCCCAACCTGATCGCCCTGTTCGATCATCTGGGGGTGCAGACACGGCCGACCGACATGTCCTTCGCCGTCTCCCTGGACCAGGGCCGGTTCGAATACGCCGCGCCTGCCTTGTTCGCCCAGCGGCGCAACGCCTTCCGGCCGCGGTTCTGGACCATGCTGGGCGAGGTGTTGCGCTTCTATCGGAACGCCCCTGCGCAGATCGCGGCGCTGAACGGCTCCGACCTGACCCTCGGCGACTATCTGAAGCGGGAAGGGTTCAGTGAGGCCTTTCGTGACGATCATCTGCTGCCGATGGCGGCGGCGATCTGGTCGTCGCCGGCGCACACGCTGTTGGACTATCCGGCCGAGTCCTTCCTGCGCTTCTGCCACAACCACGGCCTGCTGAAGCTGGTCGGCCGTCCGGTCTGGCGGACGGTGGCCGGCGGCAGCCGCGTCTATGTGGCGGCCATGGCGCGGGCGCTCGGCGAGGGCGTCCGTTTGGGCCGTCAGGCCGCGCACGTGCGGCGGCTGGCCCAGGGCGTCGAGGTGCGCGACGCCCATGGCGGCGTCGCCCGGTTCGATCACGTCGTCATCGGGACCCATGCCGACCAGGCGCTGGCGCTGCTGGACCAGCCGACCGCCGACGAACGGGCCCTGCTCGGGGCCTTCCGCTACAGCCGCAACCTGACCGTCCTGCACTCCGACGCCAGCCTGATGCCGCGCCGCCGCCGCGCCTGGGCGGCCTGGAACTACATCGGCGTCGACGGCGGACTGTGCGTCACCTACTGGATGAACCAGCTGCAGGGCCTTCCGGGCCGGGACCTGTTCGTCACCCTGAACCCGCCCCGTCCGCCCCGGCCCGACACCCTTCTGCGCACCGAGGTGTTCGAGCACCCCATCTTCGACGCCGCGGCGATTCAGGCGCAGAAGTCGCTGTGGACGCTGCAGGGACGGGGCGGCGTCTGGTTCTGCGGCGCGCATTTCGGGGCCGGTTTCCACGAGGACGGGCTGCAGGCCGGTCTCGCGGTCGCCGAGCAGCTCGGCGGCGTCCGCCGGCCGTGGACCGTCCCCGACGAGAGCGGCCGCATCCACCTGGCGCCCGCCGCCGCCATCGACCTTGAGGACGCCGCATGACTGACGCCTCCGCCCTCTACCGCGGCGAGGTGATGCACCGGCGCGCACGGCCGCACATGCACCAGCTGAATTATCGCGTCTTCTGGCTGCTGCTCGACCTGTCGGAGCTGGATCGCCTCGACAAAAGCCTGCGGCTGTTTTCGCGCGGCCGGTTCAATCTCCTGTCCTTCCATGAGCGTGACCACGGCGACGGCTCCACCACGCCCCTGCGCGGCCAGGTCGAGGCCCTTCTGGCCCGGGCCGGGCTGGATCTCGGCGGCGGACCGATCCGGCTGCTGACCATGCCGCGCGTGTTCGGCTACGTGTTCAATCCCATCAGCCTGTTCTATTGCCATCACGCCGACGGCCGGCTGGCGGCGATGATCTACGAGGTGACCAGCACCTTCGGCGTCCGCCACGCCTATCTGATCCCCGTGCCGGCTGCCGATCAGGCGGACGGGCTGATCTCCCAGTGCGCGGCCAAGGCCCTTCACGTCTCGCCCTTCATGGGCATGGACATGGATTACGAGTTCCGGGGCCGGGTTCCCGGCGAGCGGCTGACGCTGACCATCGGGGGGTTCGACGCCGGGGGACTGCTGATCACCGCCGCCCTGTCCGCCGTGCGGCGACCGTTGAGCGACCGCGCCCTGCTGGCCGCCGTCGCCGCCATCCCCCTGCTGACCCTCAAGGTCGTCGTCGCCATCCACTGGGAGGCGCTGAGGCTCTGGCTCAAGGGCGTGAGGCTCAGACCCGCACCGGCGCCGGCGAGCGAGCCGGTCACCCTCCAGCCGGTTGCAAGGGCCAGCCGCCTTGGCCGATGAAGCGCCGCCTGCCTTTCGCCTGTTCCTGCATCTGCTGTCGTCCAACTGGGCCTGGGGGCGACTGACCCTGGTCCTGCCCGACGGGACGCGGCGGTGTTTCGAGGGGCGTCACGCCGGCCACGCCGCCGAGCTTGAGATCCGCAGCTATCGTCTCGCCGGCCGCGTGCTCCGCGGCGGCGATATCGGCTTCGCCGAAGGCTATATGGCCGAAGAGTGGGACTCGCCCGAGCTCGTCCTCCTGCTCGAGGCGCTCGCCAACAATTACGATCACATCCGCCGCCTGTTCGAAGGCAATGCGCTGGTCAACGCGGTCAACTGGCTCGGCCACCGGCTGAACCGCAACAGCCGCCGCGGGGCGCGACGCAACATCCACGCCCACTACGACCTCGGCAACGCCTTCTACGCCGCCTGGCTGGACGAGACGATGACCTATTCCGCGGCCCGCTTCGACAATCCGTCGCAGCCGCTCGCCGGGGCGCAAAAGGCCAAGTACGCGGCCCTTGCGCAGCGCATGGACCTCCAGGCGGGACACATCCTGCTGGAGATCGGCTGCGGCTGGGGCGGCTTTGCCGAGTTTGCCGCGGCGGAAGTCGGCGCCACCGTGACGGGCGTCACCATCTCGCGCGAACAGCACGAATTCGCCCGTCGCCGTCTGTTTGAGGCGGGGTTGGCCGACAAGGCGACCATCCAGCTGATCGACTATCGCGACGTGCAGGGACAGTTCGACCGGGTGGCGTCGATCGAGATGTTCGAGGCTGTCGGGCGCGAATACTGGCCGACCTACTTCGGCAAGGTCCGATCCCTGCTCAGGCCCGGCGGGGTCGCGGGCCTGCAGGTGATCACCATCCGCGACGACCTGTTCGACGACTACGAGGCCCGGACGGACTTCATCCAGAAATACGTCTTCCCCGGCGGCTCGCTGCCGTCAGCGCGAGAGCTCGCGCCGGTGGTCTCCGCCGCCGGCTTTCAGTGGCGCGACATCGACCGCTTCGGCCCGGACTATGGGCGAACGTTGTCTCACTGGAGCCGCGACTTTTGCGCGGCCTGGCCGGACATCCGGCGGGCCTCCCCCCGGTTCGATGAACGCTTTCGCCGGATGTGGCTCTTCTATCTCGCTTATTGCGAGGCAGGCTTCCGATCCGGCCGGACCGACGTCGTCCAACTGACGCTTCAAAGGTCCTGAACGCCGGCGCAAGGGACCGGCTTCTCGTCCCAATCAATGCACGTGTTCTCGCGCAGTCGAGAGGCGAAATCCGTCTCAGTGCCGGACATGTCGCGGGAATGTCGGGGTAGGCTTGGGGGAAACAGCAATGCCAGTTAGCGACTGACGGCGTGGCGGACAGAGAGGGATTCGAACCCTCGGTAGGCTTTCACCTACACACGCTTTCCAAGCGTGCGCGATCGACCACTCCGCCACCTGTCCGTTCCACGACGCGCGTGAAACGCGCCGGAGGTCGATCCGGCGCGAGGCGAGGCTGATAGAACAAGCCGACCCCCTCGGCAAGCGCCGCCGAACATCCCATATAGGCTGCGATCGTCCGACCGGAGCCTGACCGATGCTGTTCCAGAAATCCCACGACATGCCGACCGCCGCCGACGCCCTGCCGGGCCGGGACCAGCCGGTGCGCACCGACGAGGTCCACTACGTCACCGGCCGCCCCCTGAAGGGCGAGCATCCTGAGGGTTTCCAGACCGCGCTCTTCGCCATGGGCTGCTTCTGGGGCGTGGAACGGGTGTTCTGGCAGCTTCCCGGGGTCTGGGTCACGACCGCGGGCTATACCGGCGGCTTCACCCCCAACCCGACCTATGAAGAGGTCTGCT
>JADGMZ010000053.1 GCA_015234495.1 Brevundimonas sp.
GCCGACTCCCAGCGCCTCACCCAGGTGATCGCCAACCTCGCCTCCAATGCGGTCAAGTACGGCGGCGAGGGCGGGCTGGTCGTGTTCCGCGCCAGCAAGATCTACGACGGCGTCCGCATCGAGGTGATCGACCGCGGCCCCGGCCTGTCGGTCGAGAAGCAGGCCCAGCTGTTCGAGCCCTTCAACCGCCTCGGCCTCGAGCGTTCGACGGTCGAGGGGCACGGCATCGGCCTGGCCCTGGCCAAGCGCCTCGTCGAGCTGCAGGGCGGGACCATCGGCGTCACCTCCACGCCGGGCGAGGGCGCCGCCTTCTGGGTCGAACTGCCCGCCGCCTGACCCGGCGGTCTCCGCCTTGCGGCCTTCGGTCCCGCGCCTGGGCGTGCGGTTGCGGACGCCGGGCGACTGGTCCACTCTCCCGCGCACGCTTCCGGAAAGGATCGGGCCGTGGAATTCGACGCGCTGCTGTTATCGCGGCTCCAGTTCGCCTTCACCATCGCCTTCCACATCCTGTTTCCGGCCTTCACCATCGGGCTGGCCGCCTTCCTCGCCGTGCTCGAGGGCCTGTGGCTGTGGACGAAGCGCGAGGCCTTCAAGACCCTCTACCTGTTCTGGGTGAAGGTGTTCGCCATCAGCTTCGGCATGGGCGTCGTCTCCGGCATCGTGCTCAGCTACCAGTTCGGCACCAACTGGGCCGAGTTCATCCGCCTCGCCGGCGGCGTCATCGGCCCGCTGCTGGCCTATGAGGTGCTGACCGCCTTCTTCCTCGAGGCCTCCTTCCTCGGCGTCATGCTGTTCGGCTGGAAGCGGGTCGGGCCGCGGCTGCACTTCCTCGCCACCGTGCTGGTCGCCGTCGGCACCGGCATCTCCGCCTTCTGGATCCTGGCCGCCAACAGCTGGATGCAGACCCCGGCGGGCTACGAGATCCTCGCCGACGGCCGCATCGTCGCCACCAGCTTCATGGAGGCGATCTTCAACCCCAGCTTCCCGTCGCGGCTGGCCCACATGCTGATCGCCGCCTTCCTGACCACCGGCCTGGTGGTCGGCGGCGCCTCGGCCTTCCAGCTGCTCCGCAATCGCGACCAGGCGGAGAGCCGCATCGCCCTGACCATGGCCATCGGCCTGATCGCCGTGCTCGCCCCCATCCAGGTCCTGGTCGGCCACGAGTCCGGCCTCGTCGCCAAGGACCACCAGCCGCAGAAGCTGGCCGCCATCGAGGCCTACTGGGAGACCCGCGCCAACCACCCGCTGATCCTGTTCGCCATCCCCGACCGCGCCACCCAGTCGAACCATTTCGAGCTGGCCGTGCCCGGCGGCGGCGTCCTCGTCGCCCCCGCCGACGAGGTGGTGCAGGGCCTCGACACCTTCGCCCCCGAAGACCAGCCGCCGGTCTTCATCGTGTTCTGGAGCTTCCGGGTCATGGTCGGGCTGGGGGTGCTCATGCTCGGGCTCGGCCTCTGGGGGGCCTGGCTGGTGTGGCGCAAGCGGCTGGTCGACAGCCGCCTGTTCCTGCGCTTCGCCGTGCTGATGGGGCCGGCGGGCTTCGTCGCCGTCATCGCCGGCTGGGTGGTCACCGAGGTCGGCCGCCAGCCGTGGGTGATCCAGGACGTGCTGCGCACCGCCGACGCGCTCTCGCCGGTCACCGCCGGCTCGGTCGCCACCTCGCTGCTGATCTACGTCACCGTCTACGCCATCGTCTTCGTCGCCGGCGCCATCTACATCCTGCGCCTGCTGCGCGAAGGGCCGGTCCCCGGCGCCGTCGAGCCGAAACCCGAGGGCCAGCGCGCGCCCGGCACCCCGCTCGCCGCCGCCCCCGAGGAAACGCCGGGAGACCCGTCATGAGCCTCGACCTGCCGCTGATCTGGGCCGGGCTGATCGCCACGGCGGTGCTGCTCTACGTGCTGCTGGACGGCTTCGACCTCGGCATCGGCATCCTCTTCCCCTTCTCGCGCTCGCAGGAGGACCGCGACGTGATGATGAACACCGTCGCCCCCGTCTGGGACGGCAACGAGACCTGGCTGGTGCTCGGCGGCGGCGGCCTGCTGGCGGCCTTCCCGCTGGCCTATTCGATCGTCATGCCGGCCTTCTACCTGCCGGTGATCCTGATGCTCGCCGGCCTGATCCTGCGCGGCGTGGCCTTCGAGTTCCGCTTCCGCGGCCGGGCCCGCGGGCGGCCGTTCTGGACCGCCATGTTCGCCTTCGGCTCGATCCTCGCCGCCTTCGCCCAGGGCCTGATCCTCGGCGGCTTCATCCAGGGCGTCGAGGTGGTCGACGAGCGCTTCGCCGGCGGGACCTTCGACTGGTTCACCCCCTACACCCTGCTGGTCGCCGCCGGCCTGGTCTGCGGCTACGCCCTGCTCGGGGCCGCCTGGCTGATGTGGAAGACCGCCGACGAGCTGCACGGCGACGCCCGCCGCTGGGCGGTGATCTCGGGCGTGCTCACCGCCCTGTTCCTCGTCGGCGTCAGCCTCTCGACCCTCGTCGTCCATCCGGTGGTGGCCGAGCGCTGGGGCTGGAGCGGCGGCGCGCTCGATACGGCCCGCTTCCTGCCGCTGGCGTGGATCCCGCTGCTCGGCCTGGCCGGCCTGGCCCTCGTCGGCTGGGGCGTGCGCCGGGCCTCGCACGGCTGGCCCTTCATCGGCGCCCTGCTGGTCTTCCTGTCAGGCTACGCCGGACTCGCGGCCGGCTTCTTCCCCTATGTCGCGCCCTACAGCGTCGACTTCCGCGCCGCCGCCGCGCCCGACAACTCCCTGGCCCTGATGCTGGTCGGGACGGTGGTCATCCTGCCGCTGATCCTCGCCTACACCGCCTGGGTCTACTGGGTGTTTCGCGGCAAGGTCACGCCGGAGGCCGGCTATCATTAGGATTCAGCCGCCGCCCGGCCCCGGCGAGGTCCCCGGCCCGCTGTGGAAGCGGCTCGCCTGGTTCATCGGCCTGGCGGTCGCCGCCTCGGCCGCCACCGCCGCCGTCGCCTATGCGCTCAGGGCCTTGCCGTTCATGGGCTGAGGCGCGACAGTCCGGCCATGATCATCGCCGCCTCCGCCGCCGTCCTGCTGCTCGCCGCGCCCCAGAGCGCGCCCCAGACCGCGCCCCAGACCCCGCCGCCCGGCGCCGACATCACCCGCAATCTCAACAGCGGCCCGCCGCGCCCGGCCGAGTATCTGGCGCCGGAACCTGAACCCGAGCCTGCACCCGAGGCGGAGGCCGCGCCCGCAACCGCCGTCCAGCCCGCGCCGGCGCCGACGCCGAGACAGCCTGCCGCCGCTCCGAACTCCGCCCCGGTCACGCCGCCCGCGAGCGAGCCTGCCGCCGCTCCCGCGCCCCGCGCCGCCGAGCCCGAGCCCAAGCCTGCGCCCACGCCCGCTCCGGTCCGGCCCGCCCCGACCCCCGCGCCCACGCCGGCTCCGGCCCGCCCGGCCGCAACCTTGGCCCCCGCGCCCGCAGCCGAAGCCCCGCCGCCGCCGTCCGTCCCCGCCGTCACCGTGCTGGACGCGGCCGCCCGCGCCGCCCTGCCGTTCTCGGTCGACCTGCCCGCGGGCTTCGAACTGGTCACCGGCCGCCCCGGCCCCGACTTCCGCATCTACACCATCCGCCGCGGCGACCGCTCCTTCGCCATGGTCTACGCCGGTCCCGCCTCGCAGTTTCCGATCTACAGCGGCGAGGTGCTCGAGGCCGGCGGCCGGGCCACCGTGGTCTCCACCGAGGACGGCATGCGCCACGCCCGCGAGCACCTGTTCCAGCGCCCCGAGGGAACCACGCCCCGCGAAATCCACGTCTGGACCATGAGTCTCGACGGCGCCGACCGCGCCCTCGCCGAGCGCATCGCCCAGTCGGTGGACGCGCGCTAGCGGCGCGTCACCGCTCCGACCAGACCGCCAGCTCGTTGCCCGCAGGGTCGCGGAAATGGAACCGCCGTCCGCCCGGGAAGGCGAAGATCGGCTTGAGGATCGCGCCGCCCGCCGCCTCGACCCTCGCCTCCATGGCCTCAAGGTCGTGCGCGTACAGCACCGGCAGGGGAGTCTGCGTCGCCTCCGCCTGGGCGTCGAAACCGCCGTCCAGCCCCTCGTCGAAGGCCGCATACCCCGGTCCGTAGTCGACGAAGGTCCAGCCGAAGGCCGCGCCGTAAAAGGCCTTGCTCGCGGCCAGATCGCCGCCCGGCAGTTCGAGATAGTCCAGCTTGCCGTCTTCACGCATGGGGATGCTCCTGTCAGTCGCCACCGACCCCGCGGGCTTGCCACGCGCGCGACTCCCGCGCAATCTGCGAACGATTCGCAATAGTGGAGCCGGCGATGATCGTCCTGATGACCGGCGCCGCGGCGCTGGCCGCGCTCATGCGCGAGCCGCCGGGGCCCTCAGAGCACCTCGCGCCGGCTCAGGTGCGCCAGGGCGGCGAACAGCGCGACGACCCCCAGGCCGCACCCCAGCCCCAGGGCGGTGTTCATCCGCCACGCCTCGCTGGCCATCATGTTCACCGGCATCTGCCACGGGAAGAAGACCCCCTGTTTCGCTGACGTCGCCACGACTGAGAAGAAGGTCCCGCCGATGCCGACCGCCAGCGCCGGCACGAAGCTGGCGAACCTCAGGGCGACCCACAGCTGGATGGCGATCATCAGCACGGCGGCCGCGAACATCCGGCCCATGGTCGCGCCGTAGGCCGCCAGGTCGAAGGCCCCGGTCGGCTGCAGCTGCGGCTTGATCGCCGCCGCCAGCGATACCGCCGCCCAGCTCATGACCAGCACCGCGGCGCTCATCAGGGCCACCACCGCCAGCACGCACACCGCCTTGGCCGCATACAGCCGCCAGCGGGGCAGGGGCAGGGCGCGCAGATGGTCCCACGACCTCGGTCCGTGCTCCATGTGCGCGACCAGCGCGGTCAGCGCCGTCACGCTCATCGGCAGCATGAAGAAGGCCCAGATCATCGAGGCGCTCATCATCCACATGTCCCACGGCGCCGGCTGTTCGCCGCGCAGCATGTTGAAGAAGACGAAGATGGCGATCAGCGACGGCGCTGCCACGGCCAGCAGGGCGGCCAGGGACCGGTTCAGCTTGCGCGCCTCGACGATCAGCGGCGCGAACAGGGGGGCGTCGGTCATCAGGCGATCTCCGGCTGGCTCTGCCCGGCGGGGACGGCGGGGGAGGGGGGTGACACTTCGCGATAGATGCCCTCCAGCGTGCGCGACCGCGGGCCGATGGAGAACACCGCGATGTCGGCCTCGACCAGGGCCCGGTTCAGCGCGGCCGAGGCGGTGCGGGCGTCCTCGCCCGGCTTGAGCATCGCGACCAGTCCGCCCCCCGTCGGCGCCACGCCGAAGCCCAGCGCCCGCGCCAGCGCCGTGGCCCGCACGGCGTCGTCGGTCTGCACCGCGATCTCCGGCGCCAGATCGGCCTTCAGCCGGCCCAGCTCTCCCTCCAGCACCAGCTTGCCATGGCTCAGGATGCCGACGTGCGTCGCCGTCTGCTCGATCTCGCCCAGCAGATGGCTGGACAGCAGCACCGTGGCTCCGGTCCGCTCGGGCAGGGCGCGCAGGAAGCGGCGCATGTCGGCGATGCCGTCGGGGTCGAGCCCGTTGGTCGGCTCGTCGAGGATCAGCACCGGCGGCGCCCCCAGCATGGCGCGGGCCAGGCCCAGCCGCTGCCGCATGCCCAGGGAATAGTCCGAGACGCGGCGACGGGCGTGTTCGGTCATCTCGACCACCTCCAGCACCCGGTCGATCTCGCTCTTCGGCAGGCTCAGCAGGCTGCGCGTCAGATCGAGGTTCTCGCGCCCCGACAGATTGCCGTAGAAGCCGTGCGCCTCCAGCAGCGCCCCGACCTTCCGCGCCGCCCCGATCCGGTCGCGCGCCACGTCGACGCCGCCGACCATCGCCGTCCCGCCGCTCGGCCGGATCAGCCCCAGCAGCATCTTCAGCGTCGTGGTCTTGCCCGCCCCGTTCCGCCCGAGGAAGCCGTACACGGCCTTGTCCGGCACGGTCATCGACACGGCGTCGACGGCCAGATGGCCTTTGAAGCGGCGGCTCAGCTCGCGGGTCTCGATGGCGGCGGTCATCGTGCTGCGCTCTCGTTCGTTTAAGTCGGAGATAAAGTTGCAAACGCCCTGTCTTTAAGTCAAGATTAAAGATCAGACAGCTTTTCCGAGCCCGGATCCCCCACCATGAGCCAGTCCGATCTGACCCGCTTCCGCCGCCGCTGCGCCCAGTTCCGCTGGCTCGCCGTCTTCATGGTCGTCAGCGTCGGCGCCCTGCTGGCGCTGATGTATCTGGTGGCGCCGGGCGTCCTGCTGATGCGGGGCGAATACGGCATTCCGGGGCGTCAGTGGCTGACGCACACGCTCTGGGCCCTGCCGGCCGCCTTCTACCTGTTCGCCGTCTGGTCGATCGGTGCGGCTATGGGCCAGCTGTCGAAGGGCCGGCTGATCCAGCCCACGCTCGTTCACGCCCTGCGCCGGGTCGGCCTGTCCCTCGGCCTCGGCGGCCTGCTCAGCGTCTTCGGCGTCACCAACCTGATCCGCCTGCTCGGGGCCGGGCCGGGCGGCTGGGCCTTCTTCGACGTCGCCGGCATGACGCTGGGCATGATCGGCGGGGCCCTGTTCCTGCTCGGCGGGGTCATGGAGCAGGCCGGCAGGGTCCAGGCCGAGCTGGACGAGATGATCTGAATGCCGATCCGCGTCACCCTCGACCAGCTGATCGTCAAGAAGGGCCTCAAGGCGCGTGACCTCGCCGCCGAGGTCGGCCTCAGCGAAACCCAGCTGTCCCTGTTCCGCTCGGGCAAGGTCAAGGGCATCCGTTTCCGCACCCTCGCCCGCCTCTGCGCCGCCCTCGACTGCCGCCCCGGCGACCTCC
>JADGMZ010000054.1 GCA_015234495.1 Brevundimonas sp.
GGCTTCGACGGCCAGGCGAAGGCCGCTGCAAGCCGCCGCCGCCACCACGTCCCGATCCAGCTCTCGACCACCGTCCGGCCCCAGTAGGCGTGGATCATCCGCGGCTCACGATCGCCCGACATTTCGCCGGCGCTGAGAATGGCGCAGTGCTTCGCAGCTGCGCCGGGCGTCATGCGGAACAGCAGCACATCCCCGGCCCGGGCGGCCTCGACAGGGATTTCGCGAAGCCAGCGCCGCGCCGCCTGCAGGAGGGCCTCCTCGCCGCCGACCTCGGCCCAGTCCGGCCCGTACGGCCCCGCCTGTTCGGGCTCGGCCCCGATCAGTTCGCGCCAGACGCCGCGCAGCAGGCCCAGACAATCCGCCCCCTCGCCCTTCACGCTGGCCTGGTGCTGGTACGGCGTGCCCAGCCACGTCCGGGCGATGTCCGCGGCCCGGCCGTTCATCGCCGGCTCCCGCCATCATTGCGGCCGCCCTGCACCGGCGTGGCCGTCAGGAAATCGTCTCCCGGAATGTCCGGGAAGCCCTGGAAGTTGGCGCCATTGGCGAATTTTGCGCGGCAGGTCGTCCAGCGCTTGTCGCAGGTCTCGCCCGGATACGCCCCGAGATCGACGCCGCATCGGGCATCGCCCAGTTCGGCATCGCAATCGCGCCCGTAGGTGCGGCCGACAACCCGCTCCAGAGCGGCCATTGGACCTTCAAGATCGGCGGTGAATCCTTCGCCCTCGCGTCGCACCCGCGCCAGCCGTGCGGACCACATCCGCACCTTCAACTCGGGTCGCCGCCAGTCCACGCGCCACAGGACGACCCGCGCCCGGTCCAGTCGCCCCTGCTCGATGTCTCCCTCTGCCAGGCCTTCATCATCCAGAACGCCCGCGACCGCCGCCGTCCCCGCCGTCAGCCCCACCTCGCTTCCCGCCGCGCCGGTCGTCCAGCCGCTCGACGCCCGGCAGAGGACGCCGTCCACCTCAAGATCCCGGTCATGGTCGGTGTAGCCGGCCACGACCCCGTCTGTCCGCTCGAGGATCCAGGCGTGGCACAGCGTCGCCGCGCCGCTCTCGATCCGCTCCGCGAGTTCGTCGGGGATGACACGCATCAGACCCTCACCTCGATCAGGGGCGCCGCGGCCATCCGGCCCGCGGCGAAACTCTCCAGCGTCACGTCCAGACGATCGGCGTCGAACCGCACCGGCACGTCGAATTCGAAGCCCGCCGTGACGATCGCATCGACGGCCGGGGGAGCGTGGAGCGTGACCACGCCTGTCGCCGGGTCGACATCGAAGGCGCCGCCCTGCAGTTCTTCGGACCCGACGGCCACCCGCACCGAATCCTCGACCGGCTTGTGAATCCGGCGCTCGGCGGCGTCCTCGCCCGCGCCGTAGAGCTTGATCAGGTCGAAACTCGTGCGGGCGCCGTCGCCGACGCCCAGCGGCTGGTCGAAGGGCGTGATCGCCGCGCCGGGCGAACACGACTTGAAGTCGGCGAAGTCCCTGAATCGAAAGCCGTACAGTCGGCCACGCCGCGCCTCGAAGAAGGCGGTCAGCGCCGCCATGTCGTCCAGGGATCTCAGGTTCGCGCCGATCAGATAGCGCCGCCGGCCCTGCGCCCAGGGCGTCGACCGCCGCTCGAAGCCCGAACCCAGCGTGACCACTTCGGTGCGCCTCTCGACGCCGCCCGTCGACCCGAACGCCAGGCGCGCGGGCAGCCTCACTTCGTGAAAAGCCATGGTCCGTCTCCAGTCCTGCGGGATTACAGGCGGCGCATGCCCAGCGAGACGGCCCGCGCCAGCGCCTGGGCGATCTGCGCCTCGGAATGCATCAGGGTCTCGGCGCCGCCCTCGACGCGCACATTGACCGTCACAGCTTGCCCGCCGATCGGTTCGACGACCCCCGTGCCGCTCGGTCGGAACACCTCCGGCCCGCGCTCTCCGACGAGATAGGCTCCGCCGGCGTTCACCGGGCCGCCGTCCGCGCGGGTTCCGGAGAAGACCGCTCCGGCCGCCCGCGCGATGGCCGCAGACAGGCCGCCGGCGCCGACGGCGGCCGCGGCGTTGACGGCCGCCAGCACCGCCCGCGCCAGCTCCGCCAGAGAAAGCTCCCCGTCCGCCGCCGCCCGGGCCAGCGATTGCGCCAGACCCGCGCCCGCCCGATCGAACGCCGCCTCGATCGAAGCAGCCGCCTGTTCGGCCGGGCCCTTCAGCCCCTCCAGCGCCGCGGCCGCCTCGGCGGCCCGCCGCGGCACGGCGTCCAGCCCATCCCGGTCCAGGTCATCGGTCATCGGGCCAGACCTCCGCCATCCGTTCGAATTCCCGCCGCCCCATCGGCGCGCTCGTCGCCGGCGCTTCGACCAGCAGCCGCCATTCCTTCAGCGACAGCCGCCAGAAATCGGCCGGCGCGACGCCGGCGCGTGCGGCCAGACGCATCATCCGGGCCCACGGCGTATTCACGCGACCGCCGCGAAGGCTTTCGCCACCGCCTCCGCCGCCTCGCGCGGATCGACGGCCGCCTCGCCCAAGCGGGCCGCCAGATCCGCCTCCCCGCCGCCGCCCAGCAGCGCCGCCAGTACCGCCGCCAGATCGCGCGCCGACAAGGTCCGCATCCGTTCCGCCAATCCTGCCAGACCGTCGCAGCCGAGTTCGGTCTCCATCTCGGCCAGCGCCCCGAGCGTCAGGCACAGGCGCCGCTCGGCCCCGGCCACCATCGCCGTGACCTCGCCGCGAACCCCGTTGGCCGGCATCACAGCGCTCCGAAACTCACTTCCCCGGCGCTGGCCAGGCTGATGGCGAAGGTCGCCTCGCCCTCGTGTTCGCCGGCGTATTCCAGCGCCGCCACCAGGAACGGCCCTTCCAGCGTGCCGAAGTCCGGCACGATCAGCCGCCAGGTTCGCGCCGACTGATCGAAGAACGCTTCCCGGATCAGCGCGTCCGACGCGGCGTCGCGAAAGATTCCCTGCCCGGCCACCCCCGCCGACCTGACCCCGGCGCCAGCCAGCAGTTCCCGCCATCGTCCGGCGCTGTCGCCGTCGGTCGCGTCCACGGTCCGCGCGTTCAGCGACAGCGTCCGCGCCCTCAGCCCCGCCACGGTCGTGAACACGCCCGGCTCGCCTTCGATCTTCAACAGGATGTCCTTGCCGCGTTGCGCCGCCATCTCAGCTCTCCTCCGTGACGGCGCGCACCCGCAGCACCGCAAATGTCCTTGCCCGGTCCGGCGTGGGATAGACGTCGGCGAAGCTCGCCCGCAGCCCGACCGTCCGCACGCCGTCGGCCTCCAGCTCCACGTCGGCCAGGGCGCTGCGCAGCGCCGCCAGCACGGCCTTGGCCTCCTCGGCGCCGCGGAACCCGGACACCACCGTCAGGGTCAGCGCCTGCTCGATCCCGCCGCCGTCGGCCGCCACAGGGCGGCTCTCCGATCGCCCGATCAGCAGATACGGCAGCGTCGGCCGCGCCGGCGGCGCGTCCCAGATCCCCGGCGGGTCGCCCAGCAGCGCGATCACGCCGGCATCTGCGCCCAGATGCGCGATCAGCGCCTTCTGCAGCGCCCGTTCGTGGCTCATGCGCTTCGCTCCAGTCTCAGAATGGCCTGTCCGCCTACCGTCTCGACCGACCGGATGCGCCAGTCGGCGCCGCCGAACCTCAGCACCCTTCCGGCCGCCAGCCGCGGATCGGCCCGGCTTTCCGAGGTCAGGGTTTCGACGGTCCGGACGCCGCCCGGTTCGGTCCTGTCGCGCATCTTCCGGGGGCCCGGTTTCAGCCAGGCCGTCCCCAGGGGCTCCCAGCTCACCGCCCGTCCGCCGTAAGGCGTCTCGCTCTCGACGCCCTCCAGCAATTCGGCCAGCACCCTCACAGCCGCACCGCCCGGTACGGGGCGATCCAGCCCTCCACGGGCCGGATCGGCATCCCGGGCTCGCCGCGCTCATAGGCGCGCAACACCAGCATCAGCACCGCCAGTCTCAACGGCGCCGGCGAAGCCGCGTCGAGCGCCAGTCCAGCCTCGGCCTCGACCCGCGCCTGGGCCGCCTCGATCAGCGTCTGGATCAGCCCGTCCTCGGCGTCATGCTCGACGCGTAAAAACAGCCTCGCCTCGGCGAGAGTCACAGGTGTGCTCATGGGAAACGCCTCGATTGTCGGAGGTATCGGCGAGGCGCCAGGCGGACAGGAACCAGCCGACGGGTCTCCCCGCCCTGCTTGCTGCCTGCCGCCTGTCGCCCCCCGTGCTGTCGCCGGACCTCAGCTTGCGGCGAACTTCATCACCTTGATCGCGTCGAAGTCCTGCACCCCGCCGCCGACGCGCCGCGTGGTGTAGAACAACACGTACGGCTTGGCGGAATAGGGATCCCGCAGCACCCTCACCCCCGCCCGGTCAACGATCAGATAGCCCCGCCGGAAGTCGCCAAAGGCGATCGCCGGCGCATCCGCCGCCATATCCGGCATGGTCTCGATCTCGCTCACGGGATAGCCGAGCAGACTGGCTGTATCCCCGGTCCGCTGGGCCGGCTGCCAGATGTAGTTGCCGTCGGCGTCCTTGAACTTGCGCACCGCCGAAACCGTGCGCCGGTTCATCACGAAGCGGGCGTTCGGCCGGTACTGGGCCTTGGGCGCATAAACCAGGTCGATCAGCCGGTCGGTCGGACTCTCGGAGACGAAAGCCCCCGCCGCGCCCGAGGCGACATAGCCGATCTCGCCCCAGTCCTGATCGCCGTCGCCGACGATGTCGTAGTCGAGGAAGCCGCGCGGCTTGTTGACCCCGTCGCCATTGACGAAGGCCTCGGTCTCCTGCGCCGCGAAGGCGTCCTCCACCTCGCCGGCCAGCCACTCGTCGAGATCGACCAGGGCGTCATCCAGCAGCGTCTGCGTCGCCGCCGGACAGGCGTAGAGATCGGCCGCCGGGAACTCGAGCAGGGCCAGTGTCGCCGGGTCGGTCTCAGGCCGCGCCGCCGTCTCGGCCACCCAGCCGGAGCCCACGCCGGCGATCGACACCGGCTTCCTGAATACGCCCGCCGCCACGGTGCGCACCGTGGCGATCTCGCGCATCGGCGACCCGGCCATCAGGCGGCGCTCGATGGCCCGCTCGGTCTGCTCCGGCACGACGTAGCCGCCCGAGTTCGGCGCCGTCGACAGACCGGCCTTCACCTCCAGGCCGATCCCGGCACGCAGGTAGCCGTCGAACGCCGCCTTCATCTCCTCCCCGTGCAACGGAGAGGACCGGGATGCGGCGGAGGGGCCGGCCCCCTCGCCGATCACCGGACGTCGCGCCTCGCTCGCCACCCGGTCCAGCCGCGCCTGAGCCGCCGACACGGCCAGGTCGATCCGCGCGACCTTCTCTTCGAGCAGGGCATCGGCCGAAGCCTTGCGCTCGATCTCCTCCAGTCGGGCGTTATTGGCCCCTTTGAACGCCTCGAACGCCGCCATCATCTCGTGCATGGCGGCGCGCGCCTCGGGCGTGGCCGAGGCCGTCTTGGTCTCTTTCATGGTATCTCCGGTTTTCAGGAACCGCAGCTTGCGGTTAGGGTCGGGGCGTGACCGGGCCCCATCAGGATATCTTCGCTTCGCTCCGCAGCCGTCGGCTCACGCCGACCCGCCTCGCCGGGAGTCCGCCCGCTTGAACGACCGCTTCACCAGACTCGAGCGCGCCGTCATGGCCGCCACGGCGCACGACCTGCGTCATCTCGCGCCCGACCTCGCCGGCCAGTTCGAGGAAAGCCTCCCCGGCACGCGGCGAAACACCGGCTCGGGCCTGTTCAGCGAGATCATCGTCAGCTCGCGCCGGCCGCTCTCGGAGGAGCGGGAGTCCGGCCGGTTCGGCACGGCCCACGCCATGGTCGGCGACCTCGCCGATCCGATCGCGTTTCAGGTCGAGCTGCGTAACGGCCGCCTGCTCGCCCTGCATGGCGACGCCTACGGTCAGGACACCAGCGGCATCGACTTCGCCCGCGTGCCGTTTGACCAGGTCTTCACCGTCAACGACCAAGGCGACTCGATCGCCTTCGATCCGGCCGTCCTGATGCGCCCGAGCCCTCTGCTCGTCCTGCAACGGCACGGCGACGGCCTACCCGAGGATGTCGCCTCGCCCCTCCCGCCCCTGGTCAATCGCGGTCCGCTCCAGCGGGTGCAGGACGATCCGCCGGACCTGCTCCAGGACCTCCTGGAACCCGCGCCGAAGGACGAGGTCGACGCCGAGTCCTCCACCTCCCTCGTCATCGGCATCTGGGCCTTGGCGGCGGTGATCGGCCTCCTCGCCGTCACCCTCTTCGGCCTCTCGCCCATTGTCGTGCTCATCGCCGGCTTCTGGCTGGGCGCCCTGCTCCGCAAACCGGCGGTCAAGAAGACCCTGACGCGGGCCGCAGCGGCGCTGGGACGCTACGAGGCCCGGCCCTCAGGCCTCTGACTGGCGCCGTGATCGGCTTGACCGTTCTACCACCCCGTGTGACCGTCCATCGTCGGGGGGCTTGGTTCGGGAGACATCGACCATGCGCGTCCTTGGAACATTGGCTGCCCTCCTCGTCATCTCGGGTTGCGCCCCCACCGGGGCCGGAGCCCCGCCGGGAGCCGAAGCCTCCGCCCGGCGCTGCTTCTCGTCCTCCGGCATCCGGCTGATCAAGTTCGAGCCCGGCGACGGGGTCTACGTCAGGACCCGCACCGGCGAGGCGCTCCAGCTGACCGGTCCGGCCGCCTGTCTTGATGTGACCAACGACGCCAGCATCGGGCTGCGCGCCTTCGGCCTGGACGGGGCGGACATCTGCCTCGGCGATCCGGCCCACCTGGACATCCGCAGCCATGCCGCCATCCTGCGCACCTGCAATGTCGAGGTTTCACGCACCGTGCCGCAGGCCGAGGTCGCCC
>JADGMZ010000055.1 GCA_015234495.1 Brevundimonas sp.
CACCTGCTGACCCTGACGGCGACGCCGATCCCGCGGACGCTGCAGATGGCGCTGTCGGGCATCCGGGAGATGTCGATTATCGCCACCCCGCCGGTCGACCGGCTGGCGGTGCGGACCTATGTCACGCCGTGGGATCCGGTGCTGGTGCGCGAGGCCCTGCTGCGCGAGAAATACCGCGGCGGGCAGGCCTATTACGTCGTGCCGCGGCTGGCCGACCTGCCGGACATCGAGAAATTCCTTCGCGAGCAGGTCCCGGAGATCAAGTTCGTGGTCGGCCACGGCCAGATGTCGGCGACCCAGCTGGAAGACGTGATGAGCGCCTTCTACGACGGCAGCTACGACCTGCTGCTGTCCACCACCATTGTTGAGTCGGGACTTGATGTACCGACCGCCAACACCCTGATCGTGCACAAGGCGGACATGTTCGGCCTGGCCCAGCTGCACCAGATCCGCGGCCGGATCGGGCGGGCCAAGGCGCGGGCCTTCGCCTATCTGACCACCCCGCCCGAGAAGCCGATGAGCCTGTCGGCCGAGCGGCGGCTGCAGGTGCTGCAGTCGCTGGACAACCTCGGGGCCGGTTTCCAGCTGGCCAGCCACGACCTGGACCAGCGCGGCGGCGGCAATCTGCTGGGCGACGAGCAGTCGGGCCATATCCGCGAGGTCGGCGTCGAGTTGTACCAGCAGATGCTGGAGGACGCGGTGGCCGAGCTGCGCCAGGCGGGTGAGGGCGGCGGGATCGTCGATCGCGGCTGGTCGCCGGCCATCAACGTCGGCGCGGCGGTGCTGATTCCGGAAGAGTATGTGCCGGACCTGAACGTGCGGCTGAGCCTTTATCGCCGCCTGTCGGACGCCGAGAACTCGGAGACGCGGGAAGCGCTGGCCGCCGAACTGATCGACCGGTTCGGGCCGCTGCCGGACGAGGCCAAACAGCTGCTGCGCATCGTCGGCGTCAAGGCCAACTGCAAGACCGCCTGCATCGAACGGATCGACATCGGGCCCAAGGGCGCCGTGCTGACCCTGCGCAACAACGAATTCCCCAATCCGATGGGGCTGGTCGGGCTGATCCAGAAGAACCACGCCTTCTGGAAGATCCGGCCGGACCAGAAGATCGTGGTCAAGGGCGACTGGGACACGCCGGAGGACCGGCTGAAGGTCGCCGAGCGCATCACCGCAGATCTGGCCCGGGTGGCCGGGGCGGCCTAGCAGCCGGGAGCGGCGGTCTCGAAGCGTTCGTCCCACCACGTCTGCCAGCGCGCCTCCAGGGCGGCGAGCGACGCGTCGTCGAGACCGTAGGTCGTCAGGGTCAGCATGACGAAGCCGGTCGGCTTCTTTTCCGACGGCGGCTGGTCGACCACGATCAGCAGGCCGTCGCCCCAGGCGTCGACGGAGACCCCGGTCTGGTGGCGGGCGGTGAACCAGACGTGGCCGGCGGACTTCGGCTCGGGACCGAGCGGGCCTGACCAAGGTTCTCCGGCGGCGGGCGCGGCGTCGAGCCCCAGCAGGCTGCGCCCCAGCCGGTCCTCGCGCGGCGCCCCCGAGAAGAACAGGGTGCGGCGCGGCGCGAGCTGATGTCGGGCGAAGGCGAAGGCCAGCTGCCAGGTGAAGGAGATCCAGCCCTCGATCATGCCGTCGAAGACGTCGGACCAGTCGCCAGCGGGGACGCAGCGCACCACCCGGACGACGCTGTGTTCGCCACGGGGCTCGACCTCGTAGCGGTCGTTGACGCCCTCGAAAACGACCGTCCGCGTCGCCTCGTCCGCCCTGGCGTGGGTGACGAAGATGAAGTCGATCTCGTCCTTCAGGGTGTCGGCCTCCCAGCCGAACCAGTCCCTGATCTTCATGGGATCGCGCAGGGCCGCCCAGACAGCGTCGGCGGGCGCGGGGACAGTGACCTCGACGAGAACGTGGTCTTCCCTGGGGCTGGCGGCCTCGGTCATGGCTGAACTCCCTGAGCGCCGGAGACGCGGATGTCGGCCGAGGCGCGTTCCAGCACGGCGGCGGGGGACTCGCCCGGGCCAACCTCGGCGACCCCGACCTCGAACTCGACCACGAAGGGCGAACGGTCGGCGCCGGCGTCGAAGGCGGTGCAGCCGATCACCGCCGCGATGCGGTCGGCGGCGATCCGGGCGGCCGGGCCGCGCGTGGCCGGCAGGGCCAGGGCGAAGACGTCGGGCGACAGGCGCGCGGCGGTGTCCTCGGTGCGAATCAGACGGGACACCATGGCCCCGATCTGGGGCAGGGCGCGATCCAGCCAGCCGTCGCGGCGGGCCTCGGCCACCGCCGCGGTCTCGGAGACGCGCAGCACCACCACGGACAGAGGCCGGCGACGCTGGCGCGCGCCCTCTGCGACCCGCGCCAGATGGCCGGCGAACAGCTCCGGCGTGAACAGGCCGGTGGCGGGGTCGGTCAGGCCGGAGCCGCGCGCGCTCTCGAGCGCCCGGCGGATGGCGAGGTGACGGCGGTGATGGCGGGCCAGGGCGACGATGCGCTCGGCCGTCTCCTCCTCGGGGGTGTCGGCGGCGGCGACGTCGGCGAAGCCGCGATTGTACAGCTCCGACAGATTGATCTCGCCGGAACCGCGCAGATAGAGCACCGCCGGGATGTGGTAGAGGCGGGTGTTGCGCTTCATCCCGGAAGCGATCGACAGGGCGGGGGCGTGATCCTCGGCGCCCCAAAGGACGGCGGCGTCGAACGGCCGCTCATGCAGGTAGTCGAAGGCCGTGTAGGGCGTCGGCGCAGCCACCACGTCGCAGCCGCGTGCGGCCAGGGCGTTGGACAGGGCGAGGAAATGCCGGTCCGGCTTGCCGGCGGCGAGGATCCGCAGCGGGCTGACGTCGGCCTCGGCCAGCGGCAAGGGCTCGCCGCGCGCCGCGAAGGTCGCCTCGCGCAGCACGACCTCCTCCTCCGCGATGGCGGCCCGCACCAGGTTCTCGAGGCGGAGCGCCGCCTGGGCGGCGTGCGGCGGGCCCGACATGGCGATGTCGGCCGTGCCGTCCGGCCAGTCCGCGGCGTCCGGGCCGATGGCCATCACCGGCAGCCGGCGCGGCGAGACGGTCTGTCGCAGGGCGGTGACCCCTCCGGCGGCGTCCGGCGTGCGGGTGTCGAGGATCACCGTCTCCAGCGGCCAGTCCATCAACACCTGCACCGCGCCGGCCAGCGACCGGGCGGTGACCGTGCGCCAGCCCAGCGCGTCCAGTCCCTGGCACAGGGAGCCGGTCAGGTCGTCATCAGGGGCGACGACCAGGATGCGCGGTTCGGAAGTCACGGCGAAAGCCTCCAGCAGCCCCCCGACCGGGCCGCGATTTCATGGCGGCGGACCATACAGACGGCGCCCGTGGCGAGGCAACCGGCCCCGTTCTCCTTTCCCCAGCCGCGAATTGCGTTAAAGGGAGCTCCTCCGGGGGCGGAACAGGATACGGGATTGCAGTCCAGTACAGACATGAAAGAGGCCGCGCGCTGGGCCACGCCGGCGCTGTGGGGCCGCCTATCGGTCAAGGCGTTTGCGCGCAGCTGGGGCCGCGACGTCATGCTCTACACCGGCGGGGTGTCGTTCTTCGCCCTGCTGGCCGTCTTCCCGGCCATCGCCATACTGATCGGCTTCTACAAGGCGGTGCTGTCGATCAGCCAGGTCGCCGAGCAGGCGGCGGCCCTCGCCGACGTCATGCCCTATGCAGCGCGCTCCATATTCCTGACCGAGATCGACCGGCTGGCCAATGCTTCGGCCCGGACCGTGTCGGCCCAGAGCGCCTTCGCGCTGATAATCGGCGGCTATGCGGCGCATCGCGGATTCAAGGCGTTGCTGGCTGGACTTAACCTCATCCATGATGAGACCGAGCCGCACGGCTTCCTCAAATTCAACCTGCTGGCCTTCTTCGTGGCCCTGTTCGCCTTCGCCCTGTTCACGGTCGTGTCGGGCGCCGTGGTGACCTCGCGCCTGCTCAGGCACACCGGCCCCGGCGAGCCTGTCGCCGCCGGCCCCGGGCTGGCGCTGGTCGACCTGTGGCCGGCGCTTGGCCTGGCGGTCGGCCTGACGATGCTCTACCGCTACGCCATGTCTCACCGGACCCCGGTGGCCTGGTTCCCGGCCATCGTCGGCGGGGTGGTGGCCACGGTGATGTCGACCATCTCGTCCTGGCTGTGCGCCATCTACGTCGAGCAGATCGCCCCGCTGGGCGCGACCTACGGCTCGGTCGGCGCCATCGTGGTGCTGCTGATCTGGCTGTCGTGGAACGTCAACGCCATCTTCTACGGCGGCGCCTTCGCCACCGAGATGGAGATCGTCCAGCGTTCCAGCGGCGCGCCGGAGCTCGAGACCGACGAAGACCTCCCGGAATCCGTGGTCAGGCTGTCGGAACGGCGGGTGTCTCGACCTCGATAGTCAGGACGCCGTCCACCTCCACGATCGAGAGCACGCACCCCCCGAGCCCCGTCATCAGATGCGGCACGTCGATGCGCGCCATCGGGTCGGTGGCCAGAAGGGTCAGTCGGGTCCCGGGCGCGGCTTCCCGCGCGGCCTTGTGCAGTCGCAGGCTGGGGGTCGGGCAGCGATGGCCGCGTGCGTCGATGATCATGCGCCGATCCGGTCCAGCAACAGGCCCAGCGCTGTCCGCACGCTTTCCAGCCTGACCGCCTCACGACCGATGTCGCCGAAGCGGCGCTCGAGATGGACCACACCCGCCGGTCCGGCGGCGGCGAAATGCACCAGGCCGACCGGCTTGTCGGCCGAGCCGCCGCCGGGGCCGGCGATGCCCGTGACCGCAACCGACGCCTGGGCGGCCGAGCGGGCCAGGGCGCCCTCGGCCATGGCCCGCGCCACCGGCCCGGAGACGGCGCCGAGGCTGTCGATCAGACCGGCCGGCACGCCAAGGAGTTCGGTCTTGGCGGCGTTGCTGTAGGTGACGAAGCCGCGCTCGACCACGGCCGATGAGCCGGGAACGGCGGTGAGGGCCGCGGCCACCAGGCCGCCGGTGCAGCTCTCGGCCATGGCGACCATCCGGCCGCGCGCGGCGGCGGCCTCGATGACCTCGCGAGCGAGGCGTTCGACATCGTCGGGAAACATCAAGCGGGGCCTTCCGAAGGGGCGGCGAGTCGGTTCAGGGTGCGGGACGCGCCCGCTGCGGCGCCAGCATACGGGGCGGGCATGAGCGACACCACTGGCGAGTCCGGCGTCGGCGCGGCCCGGCCCGCCGACCGGCTGACGCCGTGGCTGTTCGCCCTGGCCATCTTCACCTCGGCCTCGCTGGTCTTCGTTGTCCAGCCGATGGTGACCAAGCTGGTGCTGCCCATGCTCGGCGGATCCCCGGCGGTGTGGAACACGGCCATGGTGTTCTTCCAGGCGGCGCTGCTGGCCGGCTATCTCTACGCCCACCTGCTGCAGCGGGTGGGATCGATCCGGGTGCAGGTGCTGGCCCATCTGGGCCTGTTGCTGGCGGCGGCCCTGTTCCTGCCGCTGCATATCAACGGCTGGCTGGGCGATCCGGACCCGTCGGCGCCGATCGGCTGGTTGCTGGCCACCCTGGCCCTGTCCGTCGGCGCGCCCTTCGCCGTGCTGTCGGCGACCGCCCCCCTGCTGCAGGCCTGGTTCGCGCGGGTGCGGGCCGGCTATCCGGACGGCAAGAACCCCTATGTCCTCTACACCGCCTCCAACCTGGGCAGCTTCCTGGCGCTGCTGTCCTATCCGTTCGTGATCGAGCCGCTGACGACCCTGTTCGGACAGCGGATGGCATGGACCGGGGGCTACGGCGCCTTCCTGCTGATGGTCGCCGGCCTCGCCCTCATCGTCTGGCGTCGGCGGCTGGACCGGGACGCCGAGCCGGCCCGGCTGGCCGCCACCCCGGCCATTCCGTGGCGCGACAAGGGCATACTGATCCTGCTGGCTGCGGCCCCGTCCAGCCTGATGCTGGGGGTGACGGCCCACCTGTCGACCGACGTCGCCTCGGCGCCCTTCCTGTGGGTCATCCCGCTGGCGCTCTACCTGCTCACCTTCGTGATCGCCTTCCAGACCCGGCCGTGGATCCCGCTGCCGGTCACCCTGGTGCTGCAGGCGGCCTTCGGCGCCGTGGTAGTGGTGGTCGTCGCCTTCCGCACCCTCGACATCCGCGTCGCCTTCGTCATCCACATCCTGGCCTTCTTCCTCGCCGCCCTGATGTGTCACCAGACGCTGGCCCGGCGACGGCCGCCGCCGGACCGGCTGACGGAATTCTACCTGCTGCTCTCGGTCGGCGGCGTGGTCGGCGGCGCCTTCACCGCCCTGGTCGCTCCGGTCATGTTCGACATGGTCTGGGAATATCCGCTGGTGCTGGTGCTGGTCGGGCTGGCGCGGCCGTGGGACCGCCGCCGACTGCGCGGGGAGGAGACCGGGGCGCTGATCGCCGCGGCCATGCTGGCGGCCGGAGCGGCGGGCCTGTCGGCGTGGATGACCGTAGACGCGGAGGCCTGGGCGGGGCTGTGGCGGATGCTGCCGCTGTTCCCGCTGCAGACCCTGTGCATGGTGATCCTCGGCCCGGCCGTGGTCTGCGCCTTCCTGCTGCGCGACCGGGCCCAGGCCTTCACCGCCGCCCTGCTGATGATCGCCCTGTCGGCCCAGTTCGTGACCCGCGGCTATGACGCCAGCTATTCCGAGCGCAGCTTCTTCGGGGTCATGCGGGTGGCGCACCAGATCGACGAGCGCATGGGCGGGAGGGTCCACATCCTGACCCACGGCACCACCTGGCACGGGGCCCAGGCCCGCGACGAGCGCTACGACTGCCAGCCGGGGATGTATTATCACCCGCTGACCCCGATCGGTCAGGCGACCGAGATCGTCCAGGCCCGGGGTCCGGCCCG
>JADGMZ010000056.1 GCA_015234495.1 Brevundimonas sp.
CGGCGCAAGACGTCCGCATATCGGGGATCAGACAATATGAAGCGTGAACTCCTGGCCACGGCCGCCCTGCTGGCGCTCGCCTGTCCCGTCTCGGCCCAGGTTCCGGAGCCCGCGCCGCCGCCTGTGGTCGCCCCCGGCGAGATTCCGCCGCCGCCGGTCCAGGCCGAAACGGACAAGGCCGCCGAAACCCCGAAATGGGACGTTCAGACCCCGCCCGGGCCGTCGCGCGACATCACCATCGACGTCACCCGCGGGACCTGGATGTCGGTCGACGTCAGCCCCGATGGGCGGATGATCGCCTTCGACATGCTGGGCGACATCTACGTCATGCCGATCTCGGGCGGCGAGGCGCGCGCCATCGCCTCGGGCGTGGCCTGGGACATGCAGCCGAAATGGTCGCCGGACGGCCGCCACATCGCCTTCACCTCGGACCGCGCCGGCGGCGACAACATCTGGATCATGGACGCCGACGGCTCCAACCCGGTGCAGATTTCGAAGGAGTCCTTCCGTCTGCTGAACCAGCCGGAGTGGACGCCGGACGGCCAGTTCATCGTGGCGCGGAAACACTTCACCTCGTCCCGCTCGCTGGGAGCCGGCGAACTATGGATGTATCACCGCAGCGGCGGCGGCGGCGTGCAGATGACCGAGCGGCGCACGCCCCAGAAGGACACCGGCGAACCGGCGGTCTCGCCCGATGGCCGCTATCTCTATTTCAGCGACGACGCGACGCCCGGGAACACCTTCGAGTATTCCAAGGACGTCAACGGCCAGATCTACATCATCCGCCGGCTGGATCGCGAGACCGGCGAGATCGAGCCCTACATCACCGGCCCCGGCGGCTCGATCCGCCCGACCCCCTCGCCTGACGGCAAGTCGATCGCCTTCATCCGGCGCGTCCGCTACCAGTCGGTGCTCTATGTGATGGACATCGAGTCGGGTCGTGAGACGCCGGTCTTCTCCGGCCTCGACCGCGACCTGCAGGAGACCTGGGCCATCCACGGCGTCTATCCGGCGATCAGCTGGACGCCCGACAACCGCTCCATTGTCTTCTGGGCTGACGGCCGCATCCAGAAGGTGGATGTGGCCTCGGGCGAGGTGGCCGACATCCCGTTCCACGTCGCCGACACCCGTCGCGTGCAGGAGGCCGTGCGCTTCCCGGTCGAGGTCGCGCCCGACACCGTCGACGTGAAGATGATCCGCTGGGCGCGGCCTTCCCCCGACGGCTCGAGGGTGGTGTTCGAGGCGCTGGGCCAGTTGTGGATCCGCGACCTGCCGACCGGCGAGGCGCGCCGCCTGACCCGCCAAGGCGACCATTTCGAATTCTATCCCAACTGGTCGAGAGACGGCCGCTCGATCGTCTACGCCACCTGGGACGACCAGGAGCTGGGCACGGTGCGCGTGGCGCCCGCCTCGGGCGGGGCGGGGCGCGTGGTGACGACCCAGCCCGGCCACTACATCGAGCCGGCCTTCTCGCCGGACGGCCGGACCGTGGTCTATCGCAAGGTCAACGACGGCTTCCTGACCACCAGTCTGTGGAGCCGTGAGCCGGGCGTCTATCGCGTCGCCACAACGGGCGGGGAGCCCGTGCTGATCACCGACGAGGGATCGCAGCCGCAGTTCGGGGCCGATCCCGACCGCCTGTTCCTGACCGGCCGCGAAGGGGACAAGCGGGCTCTGATCTCGGTCGACCTCGACGGCCATGAGAAGCGCACCCACGTGACCTCGGAGTGGGCCGGCGAGTTCGCCGTTTCCCCGGACGGGAATTGGGTCGGCTGGACCGAGCGGTTCAACGCCTATGTCGCGCCGCTGGTGGCCGCCGGGCGGCCGATCAACGTCGCCCCGGAGGGCAAGGCCCTGCCGCAGGCCCGGGTCACCCGCGATTCCGGAGAGTGGCTGAGCTGGTCAGGCGACTCCCGCCGCCTGCACTGGTCGCAGGGACCGGAGCTGTTCACCCGCGACCTGAACCGTTCCTTCGCCTTCGTCGAGGGCGCGCCCGAGGAGCTGCCCGAGCCGGACGAGCACGGCGTCGACCTGGGCTTCAGCGTCCCGGCCGACAAACCGCAGGGCCGCATGGCCCTGACCGGGGCGCGGGTCATCACCATGAACGGCGACGAGGTGATCGAGAACGCCACCATCGTGCTCGACGGCAACCGCATCGAGGCCATCGGCGCCACCGCCGCCATGACGCTTCCGGCGGGAACCCCGACGATCGACATGACCGGCAAGACCATCATGCCGGGGCTAGTCGACACCCACTGGCACGGCTCGATGGGGACCAACGAACTGATTCCCGAACAGAGCTGGGTCAACTACGCCTCGCTGGCCTTCGGGGTGACCACCATCCACAACCCGTCCAGCGACACGAGCGAGATCTTCGCCCACAGCCAGATGGGCCGGGCCGGCCGCGTCGTGGCGCCGCGCATCTTCTCGACCGGCACCATCCTGTACGGGGCGACCACGGCCTCGACGGCGCAGATCGACGATCTCGACGACGCCCTGTCGACCCTGCGGCGGATGCAGGCGGCCGGAGCCTGGAGCGTCAAGAGCTACAACCAGCCGCGCCGCGACCAGCGCCAGCAGGTCATCGAGGCGGCCCGCCAGCTGAACATGATGGTCGTCCCCGAGGGCGGCTCCCTCTACCAGCACAACATGTCGATGATCGTCGACGGCCACACCACCATCGAGCACTCGATCCCGCTGGCCCGGCTCTATGACGACGTGCACCAGCTGTGGCGCCAGACCGACGTCGCCTACAACCCGACCATCGTCGTGGCCTACGGCGGCAGCTACGGCGAGAACTACTGGTACCAGGAGAGCGAGGTCTGGAACGATCCGATCCTGACCCAGTACGTGCCGCGGCGCATCCTCGACGCCCGGGCCCGGCGGCCGGTGACGGCGCCGGACAATGAGTGGAACCACATTTCGGTGGCGCGCGAGGCGACCCGTCTGGCGGCCGAGGGCGTCAACGTCCAGATCGGCGCCCACGGCCAGCGCGAGGGGCTGGCGGCGCACTGGGAGCTGTGGAGCCTGGCGCAGGGCGGGATGCAGCCGCTGGACATCATCCGCGCCGGCACCCTGAACGGGGCGAAGGCCCTGGGCATGGACCGTGACATCGGCTCGCTGGAGCCCGGCAAGCTGGCCGACATGGTGGTGCTGGACGCCAATCCCCTGGAGAACATCCGCAACACCACCTCGATCGCCTACACGGTGCTGAACGGGCGGGTCTACGACTCCGGCATGAACGAGGTCGCGCCGCGCGAACGGCCGCGGGCGCCGTTCTGGTTTGTCGGCGACGGCGCCGGGGCCTGGGCCTCGGGCGCCGCCGAGGCCGGGGCGGACGGCCACGGCCACGACTGATCGGGCGCGGGGGCTGTCAGGAACGGTCAGCCCCCCTGCCCGGCCGATCGGCCTAGAGCGAAGGGCGACGGCGTTGTCATTCGGCGCCAGCGCCCTATCGTGACCGGAGACCAGCGTGGACGGTGAGATGATGACGCAGGAAGACGACCCGTTCGCCCAGCTGAGCGACGTCTTCGCCGGCCGCCGGGCCCTGTTGCTCGAGGACGACCCGGCCTTGTCCGAGCATGTCGCCGAGCGGCTGACCGCCGCCGGTTTCGACGCCGTCGACCGGTTCGAGGCGGGCGAGACGGCGCTGGAGGCGGCGGGCCGCGGGCCCTACGACATCCTGATCCTCGACCGCCTGACCACCGGCATGGACGGGCTGGAGATGCTCAAGCGGCTGCGCGCCGGCGGCGGGGCGTCCTCGGATGCGCCCGCGCTTATGCTGACCGCCCTTGGGGGCGAACGCCAGAAGGTCGAGGGTCTGCTGGGCGGAGCGGACGACTATCTGGCCAAGCCGGTCGGCGACGAGGAACTACTGGCCCGCATCGCCGCCCAGTTGCGGCGGGCGGCGCGCCGGGCGCGGCCCGTGGGCGCCGAGCTGGTCAACGGCCCCTTCCGCCTGTCGCCCGGGGCGCGGACCCTGAAGATGAACCTGGCCGACGGCCAGAGCCGGTTGATCGACCTGTCGCCGCTGGAGTTCGCCATCGTCGCCGAACTGATGGCGGCGCGCGGACAGCCGGTGACCAAGACCATGCTGTGGGACCGCTGCTGGGTGGAGTGGAAATTCCTGCCCGACAATTTCGTCAACGTCATTGACGCCCGCATCAGCGCCCTGCGCCGCCGGCTGAAGGAGCAGACCCCGGAACTGGGCGAGGACCTGCATCCCCTGATCGTCTCCGCGCGCAGCCAGAGTCTGGTGTTCCGCGACCTGTCCGCGGCGGGCTGAGCGGCCATGGGCCTGGTGGGCTGGATGGCGCGGCGGACCTCGACCCAGCTGGCCGCCGCCATGGGCGTGCTGGCGGCGCTGGCCCTGTCCGGCTCGCTGCTGATCACCGGCGCGGCCGTGCGCATGGACCAGCGCGAGAAGGCGGCCCTGGCGGCGCTCGACGACTACGGCGCCATGGTCTCCAAGCTCGGCTCCGAAGCCAGCCTGTCGGCCGACCGGCTGACCGAGGCGGATGCGACCTGGTTGTCGGCCTGGCTGAGCGCCTTCCAGGACGGGCCGGTCGGGCAGGCGCGTTCGCTGGAGGAGACCTGCCGCACCGGACGCGGCGGCGCCGGAGTCCGCTTCATCCGCGCCCCGGTCGGCAAGCCCGCCGGGCTGGCAGCTCTGGAGACGGCGCGGGGCGAGCGGGTCGGGCGGCTCGGCGACGACGTCCATGTCGTGCGGCTGACGCAAGGCCAGCTGTGCCCGTCGCGGGCGGTCGAGGTGGTGGTGGTGCGCCGTTCGTTCGGCGCGCTCGATATCGCCGTCGGGCGGGTCGTGGACCGGTCAGGCGAAGCCTGGGGTTGGGCCGTGGCGGCCGTGATCGGGACGGGGCTGCTGTTGCTGGTCATCGGCCTGGCGGCGGCGGCCATGGCCCGGCGACGACTGACCGCGGCGGTGGCGGACGTCAGCCGGGCCCTGGACCGGGCCGCGGTCGGCGACTTCTCGCTGCGCGCCCCGGAAACGGCCCTGGCCCCGGAGCTGACCGAACTCACCCGCCAGGTGAATCGGACCCTCGACCGGCTGGACGAACTGCTCAGCTGGCTGCGCGACTCAGCGGATCAGTTGGCGCACGATTTCCGGACCCCGCTGGCCCGCGCCTCGGTCCGGCTGGAGCGGCTGCGGGCGACGGCCACGACGCCCGAGGCCCGCAAGCTGGTCGACGAGGCGCGCTCGGACCTGGCCCAGATCTCCCGCTCGATGAACGAGGCCATGGCCCTGCGCGACGGCGAGGCCTGGGTGTTCGAGAGCGTACGGCTGGACGAACTGGCCGCCCAGGCCGCCGAACTCTATCAACCCCTTGCCGAGGAGCGCGGGGTCTCCATCCGGGTCGAGGGCCGGCCCGCCTCCGTGCTGGGGGTTCGCTCCCTGCTGCAACGACTGGTCACCAACCTGGTCGACAACGCGGTCAAATTCTCTCCCGAGGGCGGCGTCGTGACCCTGACGGCGGGCGTTCGGGACGGCGGCCCCGTGCTGACCGTCGCCGATCAGGGCCCCGGTTTCGAGGCGGAGGCCCAGACCCCCGGCGGCGGCGAGGCCAGGGAAAGCCACGGCATGGGCCTGGCCTTCGTACGGGCGATACTGAAACGACACGGCGGCTCACTGACGGTTGATGACGCGCAGCCCGGGGCTGTCGTCACGGCGCGTTTCTCGCGCTAGGTTCGCCTCAACCTCAGAGGATTGGCGATGCGGCGTTCCACCCACCGGGCCTACGGCCTGTCGATACTGGCGCTGGCGATGGCCGTCCCGCTGTGTGGCGCCTCCGCCGCCCACGCGAACCAGGATCCGGTTCCCTATGATGCCGAGCGCGGCGTGTTCAGCTTCGCCCGTGGGTTGGAGAAGGCCCTGCCCGCCGTGGTCCAGGTCACCACCCTGGGCCAGTCGGAGGGCCCCAGCTCGGGCCAGAACGAGCCGCGGCCGATCTCCAGCGGATCGGGGGCCATCATCGACGCCGCCGAAGGGATCGTCGTCACCAACAACCACGTCGTCGAGGGCGGCCGGAAATTCACCGTCGACCTGACCGACGGCCGCATCTTCGACGCCGTCCTGGTCGGCGTCGACAAGGCCACGGACCTGGCCGTGCTGCGCATCGAACTCGAAGACGGGACGCACCGTCTGTCCGGGATCGAGGTGGTCGATTCCGACCAGCTGCGCACCGGCGACCTGGCCTTCGCCGTCGGCTATCCGCTGGGGCTGGACCAGACCCTGACCATGGGCGTGATCTCGGGTCTCGGCCGCTCGGGCATGGGCGACCGGATCGAGGACTATATCCAGACCGACGCGGCGGTAAATTCGGGCAATTCGGGCGGTCCGCTGCTGGACAGCCGCGGCCGGCTGATCGGCATCAACACCTCCATCCTGTCGGGCGGCGGCGGCGGCAACGACGGCATCGCCTTCGCCGTGCCCAGCCGCATCCTGATGTATGTGGTCGGCCAGCTGCGCACCGTCGGCGAGGTCAGGCGCGGCTCGACCGGCGCCATCCTCGGCTCGCTCAACGCCGAGCGCTCGCGCGACCTCGGCATCGGCATCGTGCGCGGCGCCGTGATCGAGAACGTCGCCCCCGGATCATCGGCCGAGGCCGCGGGGCTGAGGCGCGGCGACGTGGTCACCCGCATCCAGAACCGCCCGGTGTCGAACGCCGGCACGGTGGCGGCGACCATCGGCATCGCCGAGCCGGGCTCTCGGCTCGAGGTCGTCTATCTGCGCGACGGGCGCGCGGCCCTCGCGCCCG
>JADGMZ010000057.1 GCA_015234495.1 Brevundimonas sp.
CGGCGACGAGCGGCAGTCCGGCCGGGTCGCCACCGCCATCCTGCGCCGCCGCACCGAACGGCCGTTCGAACGCACCCTCGACCTCGCCGAGGTGGTGGAGAAGGCGCTGGGCGGCCGCCGCGGCGCGCCGATCCATCCCGCCACCCGCGTGTTCCAGGCCCTGCGCATCGCCGTCAATGACGAGCTGGGCGAACTGCGCGCCGGGCTGGAGGCCGCCGAGGCGTCCCTGGCTCCGGTGGCCGGCTGGCGGTGGTCACCTTCCATTCGCTGGAAGACCGCATCGTCAAGGCCTTCCTGACCGAGCGGACCGGGGCCGCGCCGGGCGGTTCGCGTCATGCGCCGATCGCCGTCGACACCCGCAAGCCCAGCTTCACCCTCCGTTTCAAGGGCGCGCGCGAGGCCGGCGAGGAAGAGCGCGCCGCCAATCCCCGCGCCCGCTCGGCCAAGCTGCGGGCCGCGGTCCGCACCGAGGCTCCGGCCTGGGGGAGGATCGCGGCATGAGCGCCTTCGTCCCCCTCAAGCGCGTGTTCGACTGGAAGATCCGCGGCGTGCGCTGGATCGAGATCATCGGCCTGGCCCTCGTGGCGGCGATGATTTTCTCGGTCTATCTGGCCAAGGCCGCGGCCGCGAGCCAGGGCGCCCGCATCGCCAGTCTGGAGCGGCAGATCACCCAGAACGGCCAGCGGGTCCGGCTGCTGCGGGCCGAGGCGGCGCGGCTGGAGCAGCCGGCGCGTCTGGAAGCCCTGTCGCGCGAGGCGGGACTGGGGCCGGTCGACGTCCATCGCCAGGCGACCGTCGCCGGCCTGCCGGACCTGGCGCCGATCCCGGAGCCGACGCCGGTGGTCATCGTCGCTCCGACCATCCCCGCCGAGCCGGCCGCGGAAGAGCCGCAGGCTGAAGCGACCGCGGTCACGGAGGACGCGCAATGAGCGTCCATGACGACCCCCACGCCTGGCAACGTCCGGCGCCGGGCCGCCCCGGCGGCGGCGTCTCCATGCCGTCGTGGCGCTGGCTGTCCGAAGCGATGTGGCGGATCGAGCATTCGTTCGGCCGCGCCCGCGCTGACGCCCGCCCGGAAGAGGACACCCGGGTCCGCATCTTCGTGATTCTGACGCTGTTCTCGGCGGTGTTCGTCTGCCTCGCCCTCGGCGCGGTGAACGCCGCCCTGCTGGCCCCGAAGGGCGGCGTCTGGTCGGGCGGCCATCCGAACGCCGTGTCGCGCGCAGACATGGTCGACCGCACCGGCGCCCTGCTGGCCACCAACATCATCCACTACGGCCTGTACATTGACCCGGCCGAGGTGTGGGACCGCCGCGCCGCCGCCGTCCGGATCAAGCGCGCCCTGCCGCGCGTGTCGATGAGCCGGCTGAACCGCGTGCTGTCCGGCGACCGCAGGCTGATCGTCATGCCGGGCCTGACCCCGGCCGAGAGGGCCGCCGTGCACAGCCTGGCCCTGGGCGGCGTCAGCTTCGAGCCGGAAGACCGCCGCGTCTATCCGCTGGGGGCGTCGGCCACCCACGTGCTGGGCGTCGCCGACACCGGCGGCCAGGGCATCACCGGCGCCGAACTGGCCTTCAACCGCGAGATCCGCGAGGCCGGCGCGCGCGGCGAGAGCTTCCCGCTGTCGATCGACCTGCGCGTCCAGGGCGTGCTGGAGAACGAACTCGCCCAGGCCGTCGCCGACAGCCAGGCCAAGGGCGCCGTCGGCATCATCGCCGACGTGCAGACCGGCGAAATCCTCGGCATGGCCAGCTGGCCGACGAGCGACCGGCTGAACCGCGCTGCCTCGGCCCACTACGAGATGGGTTCGGTGTTCAAGACCTTCACCGTCGCCGCGGGCCTCGACACCGGCCGCGCCGACATGAACACCCTGTTCGACGCCTCCGAAGCCTTCATGATCGGCAAGCGCCGCATCACCGACTTCCACGCCACCAACCAGGTCCTGACCCTCGAGGAGGTCTATCTCCACTCGTCCAACATCGGCACCTCGCGCCTGGCGGTCGAGATGGGGCCGACGGTGATGCAGGACTATTTCAAGCGCTTCGGCCTGCTGGACGCAGCCCCGGTCGAACTGCACGAGTCGGCCCGCCCGCGGCGGCCGTCGAAGTGGGACGACTCGACCCTGGCCTCGCTGTCGTTCGGCTACGGCATCATGATCACCCCGCTGCAGATGACGGCGGCCATGGGCGCCCTGACCAACGGCGGGCGGTTCATTCCCCTGACCCTGCGCAAGGGCGGCCGGCCCAACGCCGACGTGCGTCAGGTGGTCAGCCCCGAGACCTCGCTGACCCTGCTGGACCTGCTGCGTCGCAACGTCGTGCGCGGCTCGGGCGGCCGGGCCGATGCGCCGGGCCTGCGCGTCGGCGGCAAGACCGGATCGGCCAACAAGCTGGTCAATGGCCGCTACGACCCGACCCACGCCGTCGGGACCTTCGCCGCCGTCTTCCCCGCCGACGGCCCGGTCGACGCCCGGCGCTACTCCATCCTGATCCTGATCGACGAGCCGGGCAGCTATCCCCGCACCGGCGGCTTCGTGGCCGCGCCGGCCGTGGGCCGCATCGCTGATCGCATCGCCCCCTTCCTCGGCGTTGAGCGCCGCGCCGACCAGTATCGCACGGCCCTGGGCGAGAAGATCCCGGCCTTTGAGGACGTCGAAGGGGACGGGCGATGAGCGCCGCCGGGCCCGCGGTCAGGCTGTCCGAGCTGCTGCGCCGCGACGTGCCGGCCGATCCGGTGATCACCGGCGTCACCGCCGACAGCCGCAAGGTCGCGCCCGGCAGCCTGTTCGTGGCCCTGCCGGGCAGCGCCGCCGACGGCCGCGCCTTCATCCCCCAGGCCCTGTCGCAGGGCGCGGCCGCGGTGCTGGCCCCCGCCGACACCGACGCGGCCCTGGCCCCGGTGCTGGTCACCTCGGGCGACGTTCGGCGCAGCTACGCCATCGCCGCGCGCAGCTTCTATGGCGTCCAGCCGGCCACCTGCGTGGCCATCACCGGGACCAACGGCAAGACATCGGTGGCCGCCTTCTGCCGCCAGATCTGGGCCTCGCTCGGACGTTCGTCCGCGAGCATGGGCACGCTTGGGGTTTTGAAACAGACGGGTAACGTTAATCAGGCGTTGACGGGGCCCGGCCTGACCAGCCCGGACGCCGCCGACGCCGCCCGCCTGCTGGCCGAACTGGCCGCCGAGGGCGTCACCCACCTGGCCCTGGAAGCCTCGTCCCACGGCATCGACCAGCGCCGTCTCGACGGCGTGTCGCTGAAGGCGGCGGCCTTCACCAACCTGACCCAGGACCACCTCGACTACCATGGCGACATGGAGGCCTACCGCTCCGCCAAGCTGCGCCTGTTCGACACCCTTCTGCCGCGCGGACGGACGGCGGTGCTGAACGCCGACTCGGAGGCCTATTCCAGCTTCGCCGCCGCCTCGATCATGTCGGGCCTCGGCGTCATGGGCGTCGGCGAGCGCGGGCGGGACCTGACGCTGGTCGGCCGCCGGGCCGTGCCGGAAGGCCAGCGCCTGACGCTGGAAGCGGGCGGGAGCCTGCACGAGATCCTGCTGCCGTTGGCCGGCGCCTTCCAGGCCTCGAACGCCCTTGTGGCCGCGGGCCTGTGCATCGCCGCCGGCGAGGCGCCCGAACGAGTCCTCGCGGGGCTGGAGACGATCACCGGCGCCCAGGGGCGGCTGCAACGCATTCCCGGCTCCGGTCGCGGCGAGGTCTATGTCGATTACGCCCATACGCCGGACGGGCTGGAGACGGTGCTGACCGCCCTGCGCCCCCACGCCGCCGGCCGGCTTATCGTCGTGTTCGGGGCCGGCGGCGACCGGGACCGGGCCAAGCGGCCGATGATGGGCGAGATCGCCGGGCGGCTGGCCGATGTGGCCATCGTCACCGACGACAATCCGCGCTCGGAAGACCCTGCCGCGATCCGCCGCGCTGTCCGCCAGGGCTGCCCGGACGCGCAGGAGATCGGCGACCGCCGCGCCGCCATCCGCCACGCCATTGAACAGATGCGTGACGGAGATGTGGTGATCATCGCCGGAAAAGGGCATGAGCAGGGACAGATCGTCGGCGGGGTGACCCACCCCTTCGACGACGCCGCCGAAGCCGCCGAAGCCCTGCGCCTCCATGCCTGATCACGCCCCCCTCTGGACGTCCGCCGAAATCGAGCAAGCCACGGGCGGACGCCTGTCCGGCAAGGGCTTCGAGGCGTCGGGCATCACCTACAACAGCCGCGAAATCGGCCCGGGCGATCTGTTCGTGGCGCTGAAGGGGGTGCGCGACGGGCACGACTTCGCCGCCCCGGCCTTCGCCGCCGGGGCGTCCGGGGCGATCACCGATCGCCCGCTCGACGGCGGATCCTGCGTCGTCGTCGCGGACACCTTGCGGGCGCTGGAGGACCTCGGCGTCGCCTCGCGGGATCGCAGCCCCGACGTCCGTCGCGGCGCCGTCACCGGATCGGTCGGCAAGACCAGCGTGACCCAGGCGATCAAGGCCGGTCTCGACCTGGCCGGACCGGCCCATGCCTCGATCAAGAGCTACAACAACCATATCGGCGTGCCGTTGACCCTCGCCCGGATGCCGCGCTCGACCGCCCGCGCCGTGTTCGAGATCGGCATGAGCGCGCCCGGCGAGATCGCGCCGTTGTCGCGCATGGTCCGCCCGCACGCGGCCTGCGTCACCACTGTGGGGCCCGTCCACATCGAGGCCTTCGCCGACGGCGAGGCGGGCGTGGCTCGCGAGAAGGCCGCGATCTTCGAGGGGCTGGCGCCCGGCGGCGTGGCCGTGCTGAACGGCGATGTCGGTTTTGCGGCCGTGCTCGACGCCGCCGCGCGCAAGGCCGGCGCCCGCGCCGTGACCTTCGGCGTCGACGGCCGCCATGACGCCCGCCTCATCGATTTTGAGACCGGACCGGAGGGGTCGCGCATCACCGCCGAGCTGTACGGACGGCGTCTGACATTCGCCCTGCGTCAGTCGGGCTTTCACTGGGGCCTGAACAGCCTCTGCGTACTGCTGATGCTGGACGCCCTCGATGTGCCGCTGGAGACCGGGCTGGCGGCCCTGGCCGATTTCGAACCGCTTGCCGGCCGCGGCCAGGTCTCCGTGGTTCAGGCTCCCGGCGGGGCCTTCACCCTGATCGACGAGAGCTACAACGCCAATCCGCTGTCGATGGCCGCGGGCTTCCGCAGCCTCGGCGCCCGCCCCGTCGCCGCCGGCGCCCGCCGTGTCGTGGTGCTGACCGACATGCTGGAGCTGGGCGACCAGTCGCGCGGCCTGCACGAGGGCCTGGCCGGGCCGATCGCCGCCGCCGGCCTCGATCTCGTTCATACGGCCGGGCCGGAGATGAAGCGGCTCCACGAGGTTCTGCCGTCCGACCGCCGGGGGCTGTGGCGCGAGACCGCCGCGGAACTCGCCGCCGAGGCGGCGGACCTGGCCGGACCGGGGGATATCGTCATGGTCAAGGGGTCGAACGGCTCGAAGGCGTCGCTGGTCGCCAGGGCCCTCGCCGCGCTGGGACAGCCCGCAGGCCGCGACGGGCCAGGCGCGGAGCGATAGGGAAGGCATATGTTCTATCTGCTGTATCTCCACTACGCCGACATCGCGCAGGACTATCCGCTGCTGAATCTGGTCCAGTACCAGACGGTGCGGGTCGCCCTCGCCATGGCGACGGCCATGATCGTGGCGGTGGCCATGGGCAGCCGCTTTATCGCCTGGATCCGGGTCAAGCAGGGCAAGGGCCAGCCGATCCGCGCCGACGGGCCGGTGTCGCACCTGTCCAAGGTCGGCACCCCGACCATGGGCGGGCTGATGATCCTCGCCGGCATCGCGGTGGCGGTGCTGCTGTGGGGCGACCTGACCAACCCCTACATCTGGATCGTCAGCTTCGTGACCGGCGCCTTCGGGGTGCTGGGCTTCATCGACGACTACGCCAAGGTGTCCAAACAGACCTCGGCCGGCCTGACCTCGAAGCAGAAGCTGGTCGCCCAGGTCATCGTCTCGCTGATCGCCGGGGTGCTGACGGTCGTCTGGATGAAGGCCTCGCCCACCTCGCCGGGGCTCGAGACCTCGATCGCCTTCCCCTTCTTCAAGGCCGTGCTGCTGAATGTCGGCTGGTTCTACGTCATATTCGCCGCCTTCACCCTGGTGGGCTTCTCCAATGCGGTGAACCTGACCGACGGGCTCGACGGCCTCGCCATCGTGCCGGTGATGATGGCGGCGGGGGCCTTCGGCATCATCAGCTACCTGGTCGGCAACTTCATCTTCTCCGACTATCTCGGCGTCCACCATGTGCCGGGGGCCGGCGAGCTGGCCATCTTCTGCGCCGCGATGATCGGCGGCGGCGTCGGCTTCCTCTGGTACAACGCCCCGCCGGCCAAGATCTTCATGGGCGACACCGGCTCCCTGGCCCTCGGCGGCGCGCTCGGCGCCATCGCCGTGGCCACCAAGCACGAGCTGGTCCTGGGCATCGTCGGCGGCCTGTTCGTCATCGAGGCGCTCAGCGTCATGATCCAGGTCGGCTACTTCAAGGCCACGAAGAAGCGCATCTTCCTGATGGCCCCGATCCACCATCACTTCGAGAAGATGGGCTGGCCGGAGTCGACGGTGGTGATCCGCTTCTGGATCGTCTCGGCCATGCTGGCCCTGGCCGGCCTCGCCACCCTGAAACTGCGCTAGCACGATGATCCCCGTCCCCGGCTTCGAAGGACGGAG
>JADGMZ010000058.1 GCA_015234495.1 Brevundimonas sp.
GGCATCAGGCGGCCTCCGTCCAGAGGACTTCCAGCGGGACGTCGTTGGCGATCAGGGCGGCGATCGGCTGGGTGTTCGGGTCGCCGGCGGCCTCCCTTTCGAAGACGTCGCGCTTCCTCGCCCCGGTCAGGGCGAGGACGACGCGGCGGGCGCCGGCCAGATACGGCAGGTTGATCGAGAGACGCTCGAGCGAGGGCGCCATGCCGTCGCGGCCGGCGGCGACGCCGAACACGGTGGGGCGCAGCGCCGGGCTGAGCAGCGACTTGAGGGCGGGATTTCCGGGGAACATGGAGCAGATATGGCCATCCTCGCCCATGCCGAGAAGGACTGCGTCGATGCGCCCGCCTTCGGCGGCGAGGGCGTGGGCGGCGAGGGCGGCGGCGCGATCGACGGTGACCTGCGGGCTGTACAGCGGAATGAAGCGGGCGGCCGACGCCGGGCCGGTCAGCAGGGTCCGCTTCAGCAGGGCGGCGTTGGACTCGCTCGAGGTCTCCGGCACGTAGCGCTCGTCGATCAGGGTGACGACCAGGCGGGCCCAGTCGAGCGGGGCCTCGGCGAGACGGGCGTAGATCGGCGACGGGGTGGAGCCGCCGGAGCCGGCGAAGACCGCCTTGCCGTCCTCGGCCAGGGCGGCGGAGAGGGTGTCGGCCAGGCGGACGGCGCAGGCGGCGGCCCAGGCGGTGCGGTCGGCGAAGGTCCGGATCTCAACCATGGCCGGTGTTCCATTCGCGGCCGGTGCGTTCGAGGAGCAGGTCGGCCTCTTCCGGGCCCCAGGTTCCGGCGGCGTATTCCTTCGGCCTGAAGGCGGCGCCCTGCCAGGCCTCGGAGACCTCGTCGACCCATTTCCAGGCCTGTTCGGCCTCGTCGCGGCGAACGAACAGGGTGGAGTCGCCGGCGAGGGCGTCGAGCAGCAAGCGCTCGTAGGCGATGCGGCGGCGCGGCGGCCGGTCGTCGCGGTCGTTCTGGCCCCAGGACAGGGACATGCGGATCGGCTGCAGTTGCATGCGCTGGTCGAGACCCGGCTTCTTGTTCATCACCGAGAGGGAAATGTCCTCCTCGGGCTGGAGTTCGATGACCAGACGATTGGCCTCGATGTGGCCGCGCTCGCCCCGGTCGAAGATCGAGTGCGGCACCGGCTTGAACTGGATGACGATCTCGGTGCGCTTCTCGGGCAGGCGCTTGCCGGTGCGCATGAAGAAGGGCACGCCGGCCCAGCGCCAATTGTCGATGTCGGCGCGGACGGCGACGAAGGTTTCGGTGTCCGAGTCCTCGCCGCGTTCGTCGTCATAGCCCTTGACGGCCTCGCCCTCGACGGTCCCGGCGACGTACTGGCCGCGGACGGTGACGCGTTCGGCGTCCTCCGGCGTGATCGGTCGCAGGGAGCGCAGAACCTTGACCTTCTCGTTGCGGACCGAGTCCGGGTCGAGGTCAGAGGGCGGCTCCATGGCCACAAGGCAGAGCAGCTGGAGCATGTGGTTCTGGAGCATATCCCGGAGGGCTCCGTACTCGTCATAGTACGGCCAGCGGTCGCCGACGCCGACGGTTTCGCCGACCGTGATCTGGACGTGGTCGATCGAGAGGTTGTTCCACAGCGGCTCGAAGATGGTGTTGCCGAAGCGCAGGGCGATCAGGTTCTGGACCGTCTCCTTGCCGAGGTAGTGGTCGATGCGGAAGACCTGGTGCTCGGCGAAGGCGTCGGCGACAGCATCATCGATGGCGCGGAAGGTCTCGAGGTCGCGCCCGACCGGCTTTTCCAGCACGACGCGGTCTTCCGGCTCCGCCAGGCCGGCGGCGCGCATGGCGGTGACGATGCGAGCGTAGAGCGACGGCGAGACGGCGAGGAAGCTGGTGCAGGCGCCGTCGCCCACCTTGTCCTTGAGCGGCTTGAGGCTCTCGGCCGAGGTCGCGTCGACGGCGAGATAATCGAGTCGGGACGCGAGCCGGGTCCAGGCCTCGTCGGACCAGGCCTCGTCGGCGCGGGCCTTGCCCTCGACCGACTGGCGGACCTTGGCGACATAGTCGTCGCGGCTCTCATCGGAGCGGGCGGCGCCGATGATCTTGAGGCCGTCGGGCAGCAGGCCGTCGTGCTCGAGGAAGTAGAGCGAGGGCAGGAGCATCCGCATGGCCAGATCGCCGCCGCCTCCGAACAGCACCAGGGCCGCCATGCGCTCTCCTCAGGTTCAGGTCCCAGCTTGACCGGGGTTTGGTCTGGCCGCTTCCGCCCGCTGAGCCAAGACGTCGAGGACGTCCTGAAACACCATGTGACGGGCGCGGAGCAGCACCAGCAGATGATAGATCAAATCCGCGGCCTCGGAGGCGAGTTCCGAATCCGGGCCGGCGGCGCCGGCGAGCGCGGTCTCGACGCCCTCCTCGCCGACCTTCTGGGCGGCGCGTTTGGGGCCCTCGGCGAGCAGGCGGGCGGTCCAGCTTTCGGCCGGATCGGCGGCGGCGCGGGCGGCGATGGTCTGCTCCAGCCGGGCGAGGCGGCCGAAGCCGGGGGCGTCCGCGTCGCCGAAGCAGCTGGGGCGGTTCAGGTGGCAGGCGTTGCCGACCGGCCGGACCCTGAGCAGCAGGGCGTCGCCGTCGCAGTCGGGGGTGAGCGAGACGACGTGCAGGCGGTCGCCCGAGGTCTCGCCCTTGCGCCAGCGACCGCCGCGCGAGCGCGAGAAGAAGGTCGCCTCGCCGCTGGCCAGGGTCTCGTCGAGGGCGGCGCGGTCCATCCAGGCCAGGATCAGCACCTGCAGGGTGTGGGCGTCCTGGACGACGACGGGGACCAGGCCGTCGCCCTTGTCGAAGTCGAGTTGATCAGGATCCAGCATCTCTATCTCCGCTCATCCCGGCGGAAGCCGGGACCCCGCGCTTTGGGTGATGGACTGGTTGGGCGCGCGTTCGGTTGGTTGTCCTGACGCATCGGCGTCAGGCAGGACAGGACTGGGTCCCGGCTTTCGCCGGGATGAGCGGAATTGAAACTCACGGCCTGACCTCAACGCCTGAAGTCGCGAGAAGCGCTTTCAAGTCGGGGATGGTCAGCGCGCCGGTGTGGAAGACGCTGGCGGCGAGGGCGCCGGAGACGCCCGCCTGCTGAAAGACATCGACGAAGTGCGCGGCCTCGCCGGCGCCGCCCGAGGCGACCAGCGGGATGGTGAGCCGGGCGCGGGCGGCCGTCAGCTGTTCGATGTCGTAGCCGCGGCGGACGCCGTCCTCGTCCATGCAGTTGAGCACGATCTCGCCGGCGCCGAGGCCTTGCGCCTCGACGATCCAGTCGAGGGTGCGGCGGCCGGCGCCGCGGCTGGCGGCAGGGTCGCCGGTGTACTGGTGGACGAACCAGTCGTCGCCGGCGCGCTTCGAATCGACCCCGACGACGACGCACTGACCGCCGAAGCGGGCGGTGAGGTCGGCGATCAGGTCGGGGCGTTCGAGGGCGGGGGAGTTGAGCGACACCTTGTCGGCGCCGTGGTCGAGACAGCGGCCGGCCTGTTCGACCGAACGGATGCCGCCGGCGACGGTGAAGGGGATGTCCAGCAGGCGGGCGATGTCGCGCACCCAGCCGTAGTCGAGGGTGCGGCCCTGCGGGCTGGCGGTGATGTCATAGAAGACCAGTTCGTCGGCGCCCTGGTCGCGATAGCGGGCGGCGAGGTCGGCGGCGTCGCCCATGTCGACGTGGCCTTGGAATCGGACGCCCTTGACCACCCGTCCATCGCGGACGTCGAGGCAGGGAATGATGCGGCGGGCGGTCATGCCGCCAGGGCCTGTTCGACGGTGAAACGACCCTCGTAGAGGGCGCGGCCGACGATGGCCCCGGCGCACCCGGCCGCCCGTGCCGCCGCCAGGTCTCCGAGCGCGGCCACGCCGCCGGAAGCCTGGACCTGCAGGTCGGGTCGGCGGCGAACGATCTCGCCCAGCAGGTCGAGATTGGGTCCGGTCAGGGCGCCGTCGCGGCCGACGTCGGTGACCAGCAGGTGGCGGGCGGTTCCGGGCGGATAGCGATCGAGCGCGGCCCACAGATCGACGGCGGCGGCTTCTGTCCAGCCCTTGAGCGCGGGGACCCAGCGGTCGCCGTCGTCCTTGACGTCGAGGGCGAGGGTCAGGCGGTCGGGCCCGAAGCGCTCAAGCCAGGCGGCGACCTCGTCCGGGGCGGAGACGGCGAGAGAGCCGACCACCACCCGGGCCACGCCGGCGTCGAGCAGGCGCTGGACGTCGTCGGCCGAGCGCACGCCGCCGCCGGACTGGATGCGCAGGTCGACGGCGCGGGCGAGCCCTCCGATCAGCGGGTGCTGGACCGCGCGGCCGGCCTCGGCCCCGTCGAGATCGACGATGTGGACCCACTCGGCCCCCGCCGCCGCGAAGGCGGCGAGGCGGGCGGCGGGGTTTTCGTCATAGCGGGTCACGGCGTCGAAGCGGCCGTGCATCAACCGCACGCAAATTCCCTGACGGAGGTCGATGGCGGGGTAGACGATCATGCGCCACTCCCCCGTACGTCATCCTCGGGATTGACCCGAGGATCAGACTGTCCGGGGACAGGCGTCGGGAGAAGGGCGCCGTTCGCGGGCCACTTGCTGACGCCCAGCCGGGCCTCGCCTCTGACCCTCGGGTCAAGCCCGAGGGTGACGGGGGGAGAGAGGGAGGTCATGCCGGAAGGTCCAGGAAGTTGCGCAGGATGCGGGCGCCGACGCCGGCCGAGCGCTCGGGATGGAACTGGCAGCCCCAGCGGTTGGCGCTGCGGACTACGGCGGGCACGGGGCCGCCGTAGTCGGCGCGGGCGAGGGTGGCGGGGCCGTCGGGACAGACGTAGCCGTGGACGAAGTAGGCCCAGTCGCCGTCTTCGACGCCTTCGAGCAGAGGGTCGGGGCGGACGGGCGACAGGCGCGACCAGCCCATGTGCGGCACGGGGCGGTCGGCGGCGGGGTCGAGACGGCGCACCCTGCCGGGGATCAGGCCGAGCAGGTCGGCGTCGCCCTCCTCGCTGGCCTCGAACAGCAGCTGCTGGCCGAGGCAGACGCCGAGCAGAGGGCGGCGGAAGGCGCGGATCGGCTCGACGAGGCCGAGCTCGTGCAGGCGGGCCATGGCGTAGCCGGCGGCGCCCACCCCGGGCAGGATCAGGCGGTCGGCCGCAGCGACCTCGGCCGGGGCGGTGGTCAGGCGGACGCTCGCGCCGAGACGTTCCAGGGCGAACTGCACCGAGGCGACGTTGCCGGCGCCGTAGGAGACGAGGGTGACCGTCATCTCCCCTTCCCCTCGAGGGGGAAGGGGCCGGGGGATGGGGTGCGGGCACGGCGGATCAGGAAATGGCGCGTGAGGTGCCGGCCCGTGTTCGACGGAGCCCATCGCAGGCTTATCGGCGACAGCCTGCCACCACCCCACCCAACCCTCCCCCTCGAGGGGAGGGCTTTGAGTGCGCTTGTCATCACAGCACCCCCTTGGTGCTCGGCACGGCGTCGCCCTCGATGCGGATGGCCTGGCGCAGGGCGCGGCCGAAGGCCTTGTAGACGGCCTCGGTCTTGTGGTGGTCGTCGTCGCCGGTGACCCGGATGTGGATGGCGGCGCCGAGGTGTTCGGCCAGGGAGCGGAACACATGGACAGTCAGGTCGGTGCGGTAGTCGCCGAGCAGGGGCGTGCGGAACTCGCCCTCGAACACGGGGTAGGGCCGGCCGGAGAGGTCGATGGAGACGGATGCGTTGGCCTCGTCCATGGGCAGGACGAAGCCGTAGCGGGCGATGCCGCGGCGTTCGCCCAGCGCCTGCTTCAGGGCCTGGCCGAGGGCGATGGCCGAGTCCTCGATGGAGTGGTGCGGGTCGGTGTGCAGGTCGCCCTCGCATGACAGGCGCAGGGAGAAGCCGCCGTGGGCGGCGACCTGCTCGAGCATGTGGTCGAAGAAGCCGACGCCGGTGACGATCGTGACCGGTCCGGGGCTGTCGAGGTCGACGGCGCAGACGATGCGGGTCTCTTTCGTGTCGCGGACGGCCTGCCCGATGCGGTCCGGGCGCGCCGCGGCCGCGGCGAGGTCGAGGGCGGCGAGGAGCCGGTCGTTGACTTCGGGTCGGGCGAAGACCGGCAGGCGCAGGCGGTCGCCGGACCGTTCGACCGGCACGCCGTATCGGCCCAGGGCGGCCGTGACGGCGGCGGGATCCGTCGGGCGGGCGATGATGACCGGGCCGAGGCCGGGCTCGACCGCCATCTCGCGGGACAGGGCCTTGACCAGCCGCTCGCGCTCGCTGCGCACGGCCGCGAGGCGCTGGCGGCTCTCGATCATCCGCGAGGGGTCGAGCGCCTGCAGGGCGAGGCGGACGGAGACCTCCGGCAGGGCGTAAGGCTCAATAACGCCGGCGAGACGAGTCAGGGTCGCGGGCCGGGCGAGGGCTGCGCCGACGCGGGCGCCGGCGAGGCCGTACGCCAGCGACAGGCTGCGCAGGACGACGAGGTTGGCGTGGTCGGCGACGAGGGCGGCGGCCGACGGGGTCTCGGCGTACTCGGCGAGACCTTCGTCGACGATCAGCAGGGCGGGGGCGACGCGCTCCGCCATCTCGGCCACCGCGTCGGGCGAGCCGGGGGCGCGGACGATGACAGCGGCAAGGGCCGCGCCGGGGTCCGGACGACGGTGGAGGGCGGCGAGGGCGCGGTACGGCTCGGCGTCGGGCGCCTCGACGGCGGCGCCGTCGCGGGCGGCGAGGCGGAAGATCAGCTCCAGGCCGTGGGTCAGGCCGCGG
>JADGMZ010000059.1 GCA_015234495.1 Brevundimonas sp.
GTGCAGGGAGACCGAGATGCGTCAGTTGAACGGGGATGCGCCGGCCAGAAGGCGCCAGCCCGCGACCGGCGGCGCAGTCGGGACAGGCGCCCGCGCGGTTTGCATCGGAGCTCTGGTCGGTGCCATGGCGCTGCCTGCGGCGGTCGCCGCCCAGGACAGCGCCGCGGGTTCAGCCGGGTGGTCTCGTGCGTGGCAGGTGACGGCCGCGCCGACGTTCGGAGCGGATCGTGCGGTCGCTCCGTTCCCGGTCGGCAAGGAGATCATCGACGAAAGCGAATTCGGCGCGGGACTGGAGTTCGAGCGGGCGTTCCGAAACGGCGCCACGCTGACGTTCGCACCGGGCGCGAGCTACAATCCCAACCAGTTCGACGCCGAGGAGCCGGCCTCCGCTCTTTCCTTCTCCACGACGTTCAGGGCGCCGGTTACGCAGGCGGTGAAGGCTCCGGACAAGCTGTCCTGGATTCTCAGCCACTCGGTCCGCGCCGACTTCGATGAGGGATTCGAGGACTATGTGCGGACCGACCAGACATTCGGTCTTGGACTGGAGTTCACCAACATCCTGACGATGGTCTGCAAACGCTCGGGCGGTTCCGACAACGGGGACTGCGCTCCCGGCTGGAAGTACGCCATAACGCCTTCGCTGGCCTGGGTGGAATCGACGGATCACGATCGCGAGCGCTTCAATCCCGCGCTCTCCGTTTCCATGGCGTGGCCGATGGGGGAATTTTCGAGCTTCTATGTGAAGGCGGCCGTCGACAGGCGGCTGTATGAACGGGTCGACGCGCCCAACGGCGATCAGCTGCGCGATATGCGGTACGCGGCCACCGCCGGCGTCGACCTCTCCGCCTGGACTCGCCAGGCCTTCACCCTGCCAAAGGCCTTCACCTTCAGGCTCGGGGTGAGATGGTCGGCCGTCTCATCCAATGATGCGACCCGGGATTCGGACCAGGTCTATCTGGTCCCCGAACTGGGCTGGAAGCAGGAGTTCTAGCCGATCTGCGCTATTCGGCCGGGTTTCCCTCGCGAGCCGGCGTCCTTCGGCAAAACATTCACACACACGAGAGCGAATGTTGACAAGGCCCCGGAGGCGTGTCCCTCTTCCGGTCGAGCGCTGACGTTCATGATCGGCGCCGTGGGAGGGACAACCAATGAAGGCGATACTGCTCGCTTCCGCCTGCCTGATTGCGCTGGCGGCGGTCACGGCGCCGGCTCAGGCCCGGGCGCAGGACCAGGACCAATCCGCAGACGCGGCGTCGCAGACCGAATCGCGGGAGCGACAGGCGACCAGCATCGAGGACGTCATCGTCACCGCCACGCGTCGCGCGGAACGCGTGCAGGACGTCCCCGTCAGCATCACCACCCTGTCGCAGGAAGACCTCAACGAGCGCGGCATCGTCAACTACGACGGCCTGGCCACCGCCACCCCGGGCGTGGTGCTGAACCGCGCCTCGGCCAACTTCAACAACTTCACCGCCCGCGGCATCGCCACCAACGGCTACGGCGCCAACCTGCAGAGCACGGTGGCCATCTATCTGGACGAACTGCCGATCTCGTCGAACGGCAACTCCACCATCCTTGACCCCAGCCTCTATGACGTCGAGCGGATCGAATTCCTGCGCGGACCGCAGGGCACGCTGTTCGGGGCCGGCTCCCTGGCCGGCGCCCTGCGCATCCTGACGCACGACCCGGACGCCAGCGGTTTCGACGCCTCCGCCCTGGTGGATCTCGGGGTCATGAACAAGGGCGGGCTGCGCCAGCGCTACAACGGCATGGTCAATGTGCCGCTGATCGAGGACGAGCTGGCCCTGCGGGTGGTCGGCTTCTCCCGCCATGAAGAGGGCTGGGTCGACAACGTCGGCACCGGCATCGAGAACGCCAACTCCCTGGTCCAGTACGGCGGCCGCGCCATTCTGCAGTGGGAGCCGAACGACCGGTTCTCCGCCCGCCTGATGTACTCGAAGGAGATCAGCAATCCCCGCGACTCGTCGCTGACCAATCCGGCGCTCGGCGACTTCGTGCGGCTGACCGACCGGCCCGACCTGTTCCAGAGCGACATGTCGAACCTCAATCTGACGCTGGAATACCAGTTCGACGGGGCGCGCCTGACCAGTTCCACGACCCAGTCCGACTATACGGGGCTGTTCCACGTCGATCTGGCCGGCACCTACGGCCAGGCCTTCGCCTTCGCCCTTGACGCCGACGCCTGGGACGACACCTTCGTGCAGGAGATACGGCTGGTGTCGGATCCCGGCGGCAAGGTCGACTGGTCTGTGGGCGGCTTCTATTTCAGCAAGCGCCGCGACGTCGATTACGGCTATCGCTCCAATCCCGAGTTCCTGGCTGACCACCTGCTCTCAGGCCTGCCGGACGAGTACTACCAGCGGTTCGCGTCGCATTTCATCTCTCGCGAGATCGCGGCGTTCGGACAGTTGACCTACCGTTTCACGCCAGACCTGTGGGTGACGGGCGGCCTGCGCTATGGCCAGACCGACGCCCAGGGATTCACCGAGGCGGGCGGCTACAACTCGAACTATCTCGCGACCGCCTATGACATGACGGTCAACGGCAACTTCCAAGCCTACGTCAACTACATCAACTTCTTCGGGCTGAGCAGCTTTCCGCTCACCGTGACCGGCCCCTATGCCGAAGCCGAGGGGGTGAAGGCCGAGGAAAGCGGGCCGTCGTACCGGCTCAGCCTGTCATGGAGGCCGACCCCCGCGATCACCACCTATGCGGCCGTCTCCACCGGCTTCCGGCCGCCGATCGTCAATGCCCAGGCCGGCGTCGCCAGCACCCTCGACCCGACCGACATCATCATTCCCGACGGGGCCACGTCGGATGAGCTGGTCAACTACGAGATCGGGGTGAAGGGGCGCTGGTTCAACGGCCGCCTGTACGCCGACGCCGCCCTGTACTGGATCGACTGGAACGACATCCAGGTCCAGGCCAACCGGGTCTCCGACTCCATCCAGTTCGCCACCAACATCGGCGGCGCCACCAGCAAGGGCCTCGAAGTCGCGGTTGTCGCGGCGCCCGCGGACGGCTGGACCGTGGCCCTCAATGGCGCATGGAACCATGCCGAGGTCGACGACCTGACCGCCCAGGAAGCCGCCATTTCAGGCGCGGTGCTGGGCGCGCGCCTGGCCGGGCCGGAGGTCTCCGGATCGCTGCGCGTCAACTACGAATGGCAGCCGACGCCGGGGGTGATCGGCAACGCCTCGGTCGCCGTCTCCCATGTCGGCGGCTTCCCCAACGCCTTCCCGAACACGCCGGGTCGCCCGCTGGTCCCCTTGCCGACCTATGACGACACCGACGCATACACCTTCGTGAACGCGAACCTCGCCTTCGCCTTCGACCAGTTCACGGTGGCGGGCTACGTCGAGAACCTGTTCAACGACGACTCGGTGAACTACGTCCACCCGGAAGCCTTCGTCGACAGCCGCTACGGGCGGCTGCGGCCGCGGACCGTCGGCGTCCGCGTCGGCTACGAGTTCTAGGATGGCGAGCTCCACCGACGCCGCGCTTCCGGCCGCGCCGCCCATGCGGCCGGGGGCCCAGGCCTGGTTCGTTCTGGGCGTGCTCTGTTTCGTCTATGTGCTGAACTTCCTCGACCGGCAGCTGCTGTCCATCCTGGCCAAGCCGATCCAGGACGAACTGGGGGTCACGGACGGCCAGCTTGGCCTGATCAGCGGCCTGTATTTCGCGCTGTTCTACTGCATCCTGGCGATCCCGGTCGGCTGGCTGGCCGACCGGACCAACCGGGTGAAGGTGCTGGCCTTCTCCTGCGCCCTGTGGAGCGCGGCCACGGCGGCCTGCGGCCTGTCGACCAGCTACGGACAGCTGGCCGTGTCGCGCATGGCCGTGGGGGTCGGCGAGGCGGGCGGCGTGCCGCCGTCCTACGCCATCATCTCCGACTATTTCCCGTCGGGCACGCGGGGCACGGCGCTGAGCCTGTTCAATCTCGGGCCGCCGATCGGATCGGCGCTGGGCGTCGCCTTCGGGGCCTCGATCGCCGCGGCCTATTCGTGGCGCGACGCCTTCATCTGGGTCGGGGTGGTCGGGGTGGTCACCGCGGCGGTGGTCTGGCTGTTCGTGCGCGAGCCGAAGAAGGGCGGCCTGGACAAGCCGCTGGAGACCCGCCTCCCGGCCGATGCGGCGCCCGTGCCGCGGGCCGGATTCATGGCCACCTGCAAGATGTATTTCACCAATCCGGTGCTGAGAGGCATGGCCCTGGCGTGCGGGGCGACGCAGTTCATCACCTACGCCCTGCTCAACTTCGCCACCCTGTTCCTGATGCGCGAGAAGGGCATGACCCTGTCGGAGGTGGCCCTGTGGTACGCCCTCGTCATCGGCGTCGGGGTCAGCGGCGGCATGTTCATCTCGGGACGGCTGATCGACCACTTCAGCCGCCGGTCGAAGACGGCCTATGCGTGGCTGCCGGCCATCGGGCTGGCGCTCGCCGCGCCCCTGTTCGCCGCCTTCGTCTGGGCCCCCAGCTGGCAGCTGGCCCTTGTCTTCCTGATCTTGCCGATGGGGCTGAACTACTTCTACCGCTCGCCGGCCATCACCCTGGTCCAGGAGGAGGTGCGGCCGGACCAGCGCGTGCTGTCCGGGGCCCTGCTGCTGCTGGTGATGAACCTGATCGGCCTGGGGCTGGGGCCGACCTATCTCGGCGCCGCCAGCGACTTCTTCCGGGCCGAGCATCCGGACAATTCCCTGCAGATCGCCCTGTACACCCTGCTGCCCTTCTACGGCCTGGCGATCCTGATGTTCGTCGGCCTCGCGGCCAAGATCCGCAAGCAGGTCGCATCGGAGGCCGGATCATGAAGCGCCTCGCCCTGGCCGCCGCCGCCGTCCTCGCCTGCGCCTGGCCCGCCGGCGTCCTGGCCCAGCCCGTGGTCGAGGCTCCCGCCGGCCCGGTGCGCGGGGAAGCGCTGGATGGCGTCGACGTGTTCCGCGGCATCCCCTACGCCGCCCCGCCGACCGGCTGGCGCCGCTGGCGGCCGCCCGCCGAGGTGCCGCGCTGGCGCGAGACCCGCGACGCGACCCGCTTCGGCCCGGCCTGTCACCAGCCGGTGGCGCGCGGAACCAGCATCTACGCCCCGGCCGAGGCGCCGGAGATGAGCGAGGACTGCCTGTCCCTGAACATCTGGACGCCGGAAGGCGTGCGCGACGCGCCGGTGTTCGTGTGGATCCACGGCGGCTCGCTGACCAGCGGGGCCGGCAGCGAGGCGATGTACGACGGCGCCCGCATGGCGGCGAGCCAGGGCATGGTGGTGGTGACCATCAACTACCGGCTCGGCGTGCTCGGCTACATGGCCCACCCGGAGCTCAGCGCGGAATCTCGCCGCAAGGTCTCGGGCAACTACGGCCTGCTCGACCAGATCGCGGCGCTGAAGTGGGTCGAGGCCAACATCGCCGCCTTCGGAGGCGACCCCGACAACGTCACCATCGCCGGGGAGTCGGCCGGCGCGCTCAGCGTCGTGTATCTGATGGCCGCGCCGGCCGCGCACGGCCTGTTCGACAAGGCCATCGCCCAGAGCGCCTACATGCTGTCGATGCCGGAGCTGCGCTCCAGCCGCTACGGCCAGCCGGCCGCCGAGGCGGTGGGCGTGTGGCTGCAGGGCCAGCTGGGCCGCCGCAGCCTGGCCGAACTGCGCGCCATGGACGCCCAGGAGCTGAGCACGGCCGCGCCGCCGACCGGCTACATCCCCTGGGGCACGATCGACGGCGAGGTGCTGCCCGAACAGCTGGTCCAGGTGTTCGACCGCGGCGAACAGGCGCGCGTCCCGCTGCTGGTGGGCTTCAACGAGGGCGAGATCCGCACCCTGCGCTTCCTCGCCCCGCCGCCGCCGGCCGACGCGGCGACCTATGAGGCGGCGATCCGCGAGCGCTACGGCGACCTGGCCGACGAATTCCTCGCCCTCTATCCGTCGACCGACATCGCCGAGAGCGTGCTGGCGGCGCCGCGGGACGCCCTTTACGGCTGGACGTCGGAGCGGATGGCGCGGGCCCAGACGGCGCTCGGCCAGCCGGCCTTCCTCTACCTGTTCGACCACGGCTATCCGGCCACGGAGGAGGCGGGCCTGCACGCCTTCCACGCCGCCGAGATTCCCTTTGTCTTCGGCGCCTTCGACCGGTTGCCGCCGCGCTGGCCGGCGATCCCCGACACGGCGGCCGAACACGCCCTGTCGGACGCCATGATGGCCTATTGGGCCAGCTTCGCCCGGGGCGGCGCGCCGATCGCGGCGGGCCAGCCGGAATGGCCGGTTTATGGGCGGGCGCACGCCTACATGGCCTTCGAGGACCGCCCGGTCCCGCGCCAACGGGTCATGCCCGGCATGTTCGAGCTGCGCGAGGCCGAGGTCTGCCGGCGCCGCGCAGCGGGCGGAACGCCGTGGAACTGGGCGGTCGGCGTCGTCGCCGCTCCGGTTCCGCCCCCGACCGCGGGCTGCCCATGATCGACGGGGACATGCAGGCGTTCGCCCTGACCCTCGACCGGTTCCTCGATCACGCAGCCAAGTGGCGTCCCGACGTCGAGGTGATCACGGCGGGCGAGGCAGGGACGATCGACCGGATCGGCTATGCCGAACTGCGACGGCGCAGTCTCAGGGTCTCTGGCGTGCTGGCGGGGCTGGGCGTCGGCAGGGGCGACC
>JADGMZ010000060.1 GCA_015234495.1 Brevundimonas sp.
GCCCTCAGGCGGCACCGCCGCCGGCCGCGGCATGGGCGCCAAGATGAAGACGGCCGACACCAAGTCGATGTCCAGCCAGCAGTGGATCAAGCGCCAGCTGTCCGACAAATGGTCCGAGCGGGCCCGCGCCGAGGGCTGGCGCAGCCGCGCGGCCTTCAAGCTTCTCGAGATCGACGACCGGTTTCACCTGATCAGGCAGGGCAGCCGGGTCATCGACCTCGGCGCCGCGCCGGGCGGCTGGGTGCAGGTGGCGCTGAAGCGTGGCGCCCGGGCCGTGGTCGGCGTCGACCTGCTGCCGATCGAGCCCATTCCGGGCGCGGAGCTGATCCAGGCCGACTTCACCCACCCGGGCGTGGACCAGCAGATGATGGACCTGCTGGGCGGGCCGCCCGATCTTGTCCTGTCCGACATGGCCCACAACACGGTCGGCCACCGCCAGACCGATCACCTGAAGATCATCGCCCTGATCGAGATCGCCGCCGACTTCGCCATCCGCACGCTGAAGCCGGGCGGCCATTTCGTGTCGAAGAATTTCCAGGGCGGAGACGCCGGCGGGGTGCTGGCGCGGCTGCGGGCCGAGTTCGAGACGGTGAAATACGTCAAGCCGGAGTCGAGCCGCAAGGACAGCGCCGAGGTCTTCCTGGTGGCGATGAACAAGCGCTAGGCCGAGGCCAGCCCCGCCCGGCGGGCCCGCCGCGCCTCGATCCGCGTCCAGATGCGGTCGTGGACGGTGAAGAACACCGTCTGCACCAGCGGCTCGATGACGCCGATGGCCAGGGCCAGGCGCCAGTTCTGGGTCAGGGCGAAGGCCACCGTCACCGCGACGGCGAAATGCATCACGCCGTAGGTGACGGTCTTCAGGGCGATCTGTTTCAGCGAGCGCGGCAGGGCGTGGCTGTGGCCGTGATGGCCATGGCCGCCGTGGGCCCGGGTCTGCTCCTCCGGGGTCATCACCCCGAGGCGGGCGGTGAAGGCCTCCGACGCCTCCTCGACGCCGGACAGCATGCCGCGCCGCTCGATGCGGTGCCAGACGCGATCATGGATCGAATAGGCGATGGTCTGGAAGAAGGGCTCGACCACGCCGACCGCCAGCGCCAGCCGCCAGTCGCGCGTGATGGCGAAGGCCACGAGGATCGCCACCACCAGGTGCATAACGCCATAGCTCGCGATCTTGAGCGCAAGCCGGCGGGCGGTGCTGATCAACAGTCGAACCATGCGTCTTCCAGATGTGCGGTCGGTGCCGCATCGGCAAGCCAATTGTTCCTATCGTCAACATAGGCGCGACCGGCCCTTGCGGTTCCCCGCCATCCACCGCTATACGCGGCCCGCAAAACGGAGGCTCCTCATGGAGATTCGCGAAGGGCTCACCTTCGACGATGTTTTGCTCGAACCCGGCCCGTCCGAGATCATGCCCGCCGATGCGGACGTCTCGACGCGCCTGACCCGCGACATCAAGCTCAACATCCCGCTGCTGTCGTCCGCCATGGACACGGTGACCGAGGCGCGGCTGGCCATCGCCATGGCCCAGTCCGGCGGCCTGGGGGTGCTGCACCGCAACCTGACGGTCGAGGAACAGGCCGAGCAGGTGCGCCAGGTGAAGCGCTACGAGAGCGGCATGGTGGTGAATCCGGTCACCGTCTCGCCGGACACCACGCTCGGCGAGGTGCGCGAGATCGTCGCCCGCAAGAAGTTCACCGGCTTCCCGGTGGTGGACCCGGCGACCGGGCGGCTGGTCGGCATGCTGACCAATCGCGACATGCGCTTCGAGAGCGATCCGTCGATCAAGGCCTCGGCCCTGATGACCACCGGCGACCTGATCACCGTGCGCGAAGGCGCCGGCCGCAGGGAGGCGCAGGAGCTGCTGCGCACCCGCAAGATCGAGCGGGTCATCGTCGTCGACGAGGACTATCGGGCCGTCGGCCTGATCACCATGAAGGACATCGAGAAGGCCCAGGCCTTTCCGAACGCCGCCAAGGACGAGCAGGGCCGGCTGCTGGTCGGGGCCGCCTCGACCGTCGGCGACGCCGGCTACGAGCGCTCCATGGCCCTGGCCGAGGCCGGGGTCGACGTGGTGGTGATCGACACCGCCCACGGCCACTCGATCCAGGTCGCCCGGGCGGTCGAGCGGGTCAAGCGCGAGTCCAACCGCATCCAGGTGGTGGCCGGCAACGTCGCCACCTATGACGCCGCCCGGGCCCTGATCGACGCCGGGGCCGATGCGGTGAAGGTCGGCATCGGGCCGGGCTCGATCTGCACCACCCGCATCGTCGCCGGCGTGGGCGTGCCGCAGCTGACCGCCATCATGGAAACGGCCCGCGCCGCCCGCGACAGCGGCGTGCCGGTGATCGCCGACGGTGGCATCAAATACTCGGGCGACCTGGCCAAGGCCATCGCGGCCGGGGCCAGCGTGGCCATGATGGGTTCGATGTTCGCCGGCACCGACGAGGCCCCCGGCGAGGTGATCCTCTACCAGGGCCGCTCCTACAAGTCGTACCGGGGCATGGGCTCGGTCGGCGCCATGGGGGCCGGCTCGGCCGACCGATACTTCCAGAAGGAGGTCGAGACCCAGAAGCTGGTGCCCGAGGGCATCGAGGGGCAGACGCCCTACAAGGGTCCGATCGCGCCGGTGCTGCACCAGATGGTCGGCGGCCTGCGCGCCGCCATGGGCTATGTCGGGGCGGCGACCCTGGCCGACTTCCAGCAGCGGGCCCGGTTCGTGCGCATCACCGGCGCCGGCCTGCGCGAGAGCCATGTCCACGACGTGATGATCACCCGCGAGGCGCCGAACTACCGGCAGGGTTGAGAAGGGAAGGGAAGCCATGGAGCTGACGCCGGAATTCACCTTCCTGGCCCTGACCCTGATCCTCGCCCTGGTGCAGATCGGGGCCGCCGGCATGGCGCGCACGGCTGAACTCGGGGCGAAGTGGAACGCCGGGCCCCGTGATGCGCCGGCCCCGCCCCCGGGCAGGCTGGCCGGGCGGCTGATGCGCGCCCAGGCCAATCTGTTCGAGACCCTGCCGCTGTTCGCCGCCGCGGTGATCATGGCCGAGGCGGCCGACAAGACCGGGACCCTGACCCTGTGGGGCGCCGGCCTCTACTTCGCCGCGCGGATCGTCTACCTGCCGCTCTACGCCCTTGGCGTGCCCTATCTCCGCTCGCTGGTCTGGCTGGTCGCCGCCGGCGGGCTGGTCATGGTGCTCGCCGCCCTGTTCGTCTGAAAGTCCTGATTTGACCCCCGCCGCCCGTCTCGCCGCCGCCGCCTCCGTCCTCGACAGCATCGCCCAGGGGCGCGCCCCGGCCGAGGTCGTGCTCAAGGCCTGGGGGGCCGCCAACCGCTACGCCGGCTCCAAGGACCGCCGCGCCGTTGCCGACCGCGTCTACAAGGTGCTGCGCGCCCGCGGCCGGCTGTCGTGGGCCATGGGCGGGCGCGAGGACGGCCGCGCCCTGGTCATCGCCTCGCTCAGCCTGATCGACGGCCTGCCGCTGGAGGAGATCGAGGCCCTGCATTCCGGCGAGGGCTACGGCCCGCGGCCGCTGTCGAAGCAGGAACGGTCCCGCCTGACCGCCGCCGACGGCGAGCTGCCGGGCTGGGTCGCCTCCGGCCTGCCGGAGCTGGCCGTCGAGGACTTCAGGGCGACCTTCGGCGAGCGCTGGGCCGAGGAGGCGCGCGAGCTGATGGCCCCGCGCGCGCCGATCGACCTGCGCGTCAACGGCGCCGTCGCCACGGTGGACGAGGTGGAGGCCGAACTGCGCGACGCCGGCCTGTCGCCGGAACGGACCCCGTTCTCCGCCTTCGGCCTGCGCCTGGCGTCCGAGCCGCCGCCCAACATCCAGGCGCTGGAAGGCTTCAAGGCCGGCCGCTTCGAGATCCAGGATGAGGGCAGCCAGATCGTCTCCTGGCTGGCGGGCGCTGCGCCGGGTCTGACGGTGGTCGACTACTGCGCCGGCGGCGGCGGCAAGACCCTGGCCCTCGTCCAGGCCATGCACGGGCAGGGGAGGCTGGTCGCCTGCGACGTGGTCCAGAAGCGGCTCGACAACATCCGCCCGCGACTGGCCCGGGCCGGCGTCGAGGCGGAGTTGCGCCTGCTGGGCCAGAACGGCGGCGGGGCCGAGGACCTCAACGACCAGGCCGACCTGGTCTTCGTCGACGCCCCGTGCAGCGGCTCGGGTACCTGGCGCCGCCGGCCCGAGGACGCCTGGCGTCTGACCTCCGAGGAGGTCGAGCGCCTGCACGCCCTGCAGGTCCGCATCCTGCAGCAGGCCGCCCTGCTGGTGAAGCCGGGCGGGCGACTGGTCTATGTCACCTGCTCGATGCTCAGCCGCGAGAACGAGGCCTCGACGGCGGCCTTCGAGGCGGGCCATCCGGCCTTTCAGCCGCGCCCGATCGCCGACGCCCTGGCCGGGCCGGGCCTCACCGGGGACGGGCGGACGCGGCTCGCGGCCCTCGCCGACGGCCATCGCCTGCGCCTGTCCCCCGCCGCGGCCCACACCGACGGCTTCTTCGCCGCACTCTACGAGCGGCGTGGATGAGCCGGGACTGGGCCCCGACCCGGTTCGGGTTGAAGACGGCGTTGTGCGTGATGGCGGCCGAGCCCGAGTACGGGGCGGCCCTGCGCGCCCGCATCCGGCCGCTGATCACCGGCGTGGGTCCGGTCGAAAGCGCCGCCGCCGTTGCTCACGCCCTGGCCGAACTGGCCGCGGCACGGGCCCTTCCGGACCTCGTGGTGTCGCTGGGATCGGCCGGCTCGCGCCACCTTGACCACGCCCGCGTCTATCGCGTGTCCCACGTCGCCTATCGCGACATGGACGCCAGCCCGTTGGGCTTTCCGCGCGGCGAGACGCCGTATCCGCGCGTGGCCGCCGTCCTGCAGATGATGGACGGACCCGCGGCCCTGCCGACGGCGCGTCTGGCCACCGGCGGCAGCGTCGTCTCGGGCGCCGCCTATGACGGCATCGACGCCGACATGGTCGATATGGAGACCTTCGCCGTCGTCCGCGCCGCCGCCCGTTTCGATGTGCCGGTGCTGGGCCTGCGCGGCGTCTCGGACGGCCGCACCGACCTGACCGCCCTCGAGCACTGGACCGACGCCCTGGCGGAGATCGATCTCCGTCTGGCGGAGGCCCTCGACCTGTTGCATGACCACTTCACGCCTGCCGCCATGGAGCCCGCATGACCGCCGCCCCTGACCACGAGAAGGTCCTGATCGTCGACTTCGGCAGCCAGGTCACCCAGCTGATCGCGCGGCGCCTGCGCGAGGCGAACGTCTATTGCGAGATCCATCCGTTCGGCAAGGCCGAGGCGGTCGTGGATGAGCTGAAGCCGCAGGCCATCATCCTGTCCGGCGGCCCCGCCAGCGTGCTGGAGCCCGACAGCCCGCGCATCGGCCGCAAGCTGTTCGATCTGGGCCTGCCCATGCTGGCCATCTGCTACGGCCAGCAGCTGTTGTGCGACGTGTTGGGCGGCAAGGTCGAGGGCGGGCATCACCGCGAGTTCGGCCGGGCCGAGATCGTCGTCGCCGACGAGACGCCCCTGTTCGCCGGCATCGGCCCCGTCGACCACCGCGAGCCGGTGTGGATGAGCCACGGCGACCGCGTCGTCGCCATCCCCGAGGGCTTCAAGGTCGTGGCCACCTCGGCCGGCGCCCCCTTCGCCGCCATCGCCGACGAGGCGCGGCGCATCTACGCCGTCCAGTTCCACCCCGAGGTGCACCACACCCCGCGCGGGGCCGAGATCTACCGCAACTTCCTGTTCGGCGTGGCCGGGCTGAAGGGCGACTGGACCATGGCCGCCTACCGGGACGAGAAGATCGCCCAGATCCGCGAGCAGGTCGGCTCGGCAAAGGTGATCTGCGGTCTGTCCGGCGGCGTCGACAGCTCGGTGGCGGCGGTGCTGATCCACGAGGCCATCGGCGACCAGCTGACCTGCGTCTTCGTCGACACCGGCCTGCTGCGCAAGGACGAGGCGAAACAGGTCACCACCCTGTTCCGCGAGCACTACAACATCCCGCTGGTGCACGTTGACGCCTCAGGCGATTTCCTCGGCGCCCTGGCCGGCGTCAGCGACCCGGAGACCAAGCGCAAGACCATCGGCCGGCTGTTCGTGGAAGTGTTCGATCGCGAGGCGGCGAAGATCGAGGGCGCCGAATTCCTCGCCCAGGGCACTCTCTATCCCGACGTGATCGAGAGCGTCTCGGCCACCGGCGGGCCCTCGGCGGTGATCAAGAGCCACCACAACGTCGGCGGCCTGCCCGACTTCATGAAGCTGAAGCTGGTCGAGCCGTTGCGCGAGCTGTTCAAGGACGAGGTCCGGGCGCTGGGCCGTGAACTCGGCCTGACCGACGCCTTCGTCGGCCGCCACCCCTTCCCGGGGCCGGGCCTGGCCATCCGCATCCCCGGCGAGATCACCCCCGAGGCCGTGGCCACCCTGCAGGAGGCCGACGCCATTTATCTGGAGGAGATCCGCAACGCCGGTCTCTACGACCAGATCTGGCAGGCCTTCGCCGTGCTGCTGCCGGTCAAGACCGTCGGCGTCGCCCATGACGCCGACG
>JADGMZ010000061.1 GCA_015234495.1 Brevundimonas sp.
GGCGACCAGGCGCGACTTGCGCTGCGGGTCGCCGAGCCCCTGGAACGCGGTTTCGGCGTGACGCTCGGCAACGCCCTGCGCCGCGTGCTGCTGTCGTCGCTGCAAGGCGCGGCGGTGACCGCCATCCAGATCGACGGCGTCGTCCACGAATTCTCGTCGCTGGAAGGCGTGCGGGAAGATGTCGTCGACATCGTGCTGAACATCAAGCAACTGGCCCTGCGCATGCACGCCGAGGGTCCCAAGCGCATGACCCTCCGCGCCACGGGCCCCGGCCCGGTGACCGCCGGTCAGATCGACGTCCCCTCGGACATCGAGGTGCTGAACCCCGACCACGTGATCTGCACGCTCGACGACGGCGCCTCGGTGCGCATGGAACTGACCGTCCAGAACGGCAAGGGCTATGTCGCCTCGGAGTTCAACCGTCCCGAAGACGCGCCGATCGGCCTGATCGCCGTCGACGCCCTGTATTCGCCGGTCAAGCGCGTCGCCTATCGCGTCGAGCCGACCCGCCAGGGCCAGTCGCTGGACTATGACAAGCTGATCCTCGAGGTCGAGACCAATGGCGCGGTCTCGCCGGTGGACGCCGTGGCCTACGCCTCGCGCATCCTCCAGGACCAGCTGCAGATCTTCATCACCTTCGACGAGCCCAAGAAGGCGGTCGAACAGGCGGACGGCAAGCCCGACCTGCCGTTCAACCCGGCCCTGCTCAAGAAGGTGGACGAGCTGGAACTGTCGGTTCGTTCGGCCAACTGCCTGAAGAACGACAACATCGTCTACATCGGCGACCTGATCCAGAAGACCGAGGGCGAAATGCTTCGCACCCCGAACTTCGGCCGCAAGTCGCTGAACGAGATCAAGGAAGTGCTGGCGACCATGGGCCTCAGCCTCGGCATGGACGTGCCGAACTGGCCGCCGGAAAACATCGAAGACCTGGCCAAGAAGTTCGACGACCAGATCTAGTTTCAACCCTCCGCCCAAGGCCACCCGGTCGCGGAGCGGTTAGAATGAGAAGGCCCAGGTCCGGGGGAAACGCCGGAAACCGGGTTGAGTAGGAGAGACCCCGATGCGCCACGGCGCCGCCTATCGCAAGCTCGGCCGCACGGCCAGCCACCGGACCGCGATGTTCGCCAATATGGCCGCGTCGCTGATCAAGCACGAGCAGATCACCACGACCCTGCCGAAGGCCAAGGAACTGCGGCCCTTCGTCGAGAAGCTGGTCACGCTTGGCAAGAAGGGCGACCTGCACGCCCGCCGCCAGGCCATCAGCCAGGTGCGCGACGTGACCCAGGTCGGCAAGCTGTTCGAGACGATCGCGCCGCGCTACGCCGAGCGCAACGGCGGCTACATCCGCATCATGAAGGCCGGCTATCGCCACGGCGACAACGCCGCCATGGCCGTGATCGAGTTCGTCGACCGCGACGTCGACGCCAAGGGCCTGGACTCGGGTCCGGTCTATGAGATCGAGGGCGACGACGAGGCGTAAGCTTCATTCGTCGGGGCTTCGAAGGGGCGGCTGGAGCGATCCAGCCGCCCTTTTTCATGTCATCCCCGGCTCAGTGGATAGAGCAGGGCGGCGCCGATCAGGAACAGGCCGATGACGGTCGCTGAATCGTAGCCCATGCGCAGGATGGTGCGGTCACGCCGTTCGAGCAGGCCGAGCAACAGGACGCCGGTCATCAGGGCCCCCAGCAGGGCCGCGACGGACTCGAAGGGCCCGGCGATGTTCAGCACCGGCCCGCCCTGGTGGGCGACGTCGGCCAGCAACAACAGGCCGACGTTGAAGATGTTGGTGCCGAAGATGTCGCCGACGGCCATCTCGTAGCGGCCCAGCCGGTAGGCGGCGATGATGGCGGTGACCTCGGGCAGCGAGGTCGAAAAGCCGACCAGAAGAAAGCCGATGAAACTCTGGCCCAGGCCGCTCTGCACCGCGATGGCGTCCCCCGTCCACGACAGCAGGGCTCCGGCGACGAAGATCACGGCCGCCAGCCCGCCGACGGCGAGCCACAGGGCGGTCGTCGAGCGGTCGCTGGCAGCTTCGGCCCCCTGGTCATCGTCCCGGTCGCGGGGTTCGGCCGGGATCCACGGCGTTCTCTGTTCGTAGGACGACGACAGGCGGAAGGCCCCGACCGCCAGAACGGCGAGGGTGATCGACCACATCCCCACCCCCAGCACCTGGACGTCGCCGATACCGATGGCCGCGGCCACCGCGACGAGGATCATCATGCTGAGCACGCCCTGCAGCATGGTCGAGGGACGGGCGATGAAGGCGGTCATCGCGCCCCGGCCGATGACCGGGTCCAGGGCGGCCAGCAGCAGCACATTGATGGCCGAACTGCCGAGCAGATTGGCCAGCGCCAGGTCGGGGCTGCCGGAGCCCGCCGCCACGCCGACGGTGGCCGTCTCGGGCAGGGAGGTGATGCCGGCCAGCAGCAGCATGCCGGCGAAGGCGTGGCCCATGCCGGTGCGCAGCGCCAGCACGTCGACGATCCGGGTCAGCCGGGCCCCGGAGACCCAGACCGCCGCCGCCGCGACGAGAAATATCGTGACAAGCGCCCAGGTCGGCGTCCCGGCGTCGATCAGTGGCTCCATCCGGGGCCAATCCGCCGATCCGGGCCCGGTTCCCGATCCGCCCTGCGGATGGATGACGGACGCGGCCCGTCAGGTCCGTTTCCCGGCGGCGGCGATGGACATTTCCGGCGACGGCCGCGCGTCATCGACGGCCGCGAACCCGTCCGCTTCCAAGACAGGCGAGACAGTCTTGCCGGGGCGCGGACCGATCCCCAATCTTTGGGAATGAGCCTCGCGATCGTCCCCTTCCGTCCCGACCACGCCGCGGCCTGGGTACGGCTCAACGAGGCCTGGATCGCGGAGGGCGGTTTCGAGGTGGAGGACAAGGACCGCAAGGTCATCGACGATCCGCAGGGGGCGATCCTCGAGCACGGCGGCCGCATCTTCATGGCCGAGCGGGACGGCGAGGCGATCGGCTGCTGCGCCCTGATGGCCATGGACGACGGCGGCTTCGAGGTGGCCAAGATGACGGTGTCGCCCGCAGCGCGCGGGCTCGGCCTCGGGCGGCGGTTGCTGGAGGCCTGTGAAACCGCCGCGCGGGCCGCCGGGGCCCCGCGTCTCTATCTGGAGACCAACAGCACGCTGAAGCCCGCGGGCGCGCTGTACCGGGGCTTCGGCTTCGTCGACCTGCCGCCGCGGCCCAGTCCCTACGCGCGGGCCGACGTGTGGATGGAGAAGCGGCTTTGAGGCCTACTCCTTCGACAGGTCCTGCTTGCGGAACCAGGCCAGGGCGCCGGCCAGCGGCAGCAGGGTCCAGAGGCCGAGGCTGATCCAGGCCTTGAGGATGATGCCGTCGGGCAGCGAGGCGGCGCGTTCGCCGCCGGCGATGGCCGCGCTGATGGCGTCGACCGAGGCGCCCGGATTGATCAGCATGGACAACCAGGCGTCGGGCATGACGCCCATCGGCGCGAGCATGTTGGGCGAGAAGAACTGCGCCACGCCCAACACCAGCGGCACGAACAGCGCCGCCAGCAGCGATCGGGTCACGGTCGCCGCCAACATGCCCATCATGGTGAACTGCAGGATGCGCAGCCACGACAGGGCGAACTGACCGGCGAACCGGGCGAACGCCTCGCCGGTCGCGCCGAAGACGAGGCTTCGGTCGAAGATCGAGGCGCGGATCAGGTTCTCGACCAGGGCGGCCACCACCATGAACAGCATGGCCAGCAGCGACAGCCCCGCCACCACGCCCAGCTTGCCGAGCAGCAGGTTGGCGCGGCTGTTGCGGGCGCTGATCAGCCGCCAGGTCTCCCAGCGGTAGTCGCCGGCGTACAGGGTCGCCGCGCCGATCAGGACGAACGCCAGCACCAGGGGGTTGGCGAGGTTTCCGGCCGCCCCGACCAGGGCCTCGGCCATGTCGAGTTCGCCGCCGGTCACTGTCATCTCCCGCAACTCGGGAGGGGCGTCCTTGTCGGCCAGCAGGGCGGTCGCATTGGCCTTGATCACGAATTGGGTGATGGCCCCGATCGCGACCGTGATGATCGGAACGAAGACCACGCTCCAGAACAGGGCGGTGCGGTTCTTCGACAGGCGGAAGCCTTCCGCGCGGATGGCGTCAACCAGCATGGATCGTCTCCGGCGTCTGCACGGCGCCCGTCTCGGTGAAGAAGATGGCCTCGAGGTCGGCGCCGACCCAGCGGGCTTCCAGTATATCGACCCCGCCTTCGACCAGGGCGCGGATCAGGCCCGGTCCCTCGGCGCGGGAGACGTTGGCCAGGACGGCCTCGCCCTCGGCCACGCCGCGGTCGCCGAGGATCTCCAGCGCCCTGGCGGGCGGGGTGGCGGCGATTCGCAGCCGCTCGCCCACGGCGGTCAGCTCGCTGACCGCGCCTTCGCGCACCAGCTTGCCCTTGTTGAGAATGGCGACGCGGTCGCAGACGCGCTGGACCTCGAGCAACTGGTGGCTGGCCAGGATGACGGTGACGCCGTCGTCGTCGGCGAGACTGCGGATCAGGGCCCGCATCTCCTGGATGCCGGGCGGGTCCATGCCGCTGGTCGGTTCATCGAGGATGACCAGGTCGGGGCGGCTCATCAGCGAGCCGGCGACGCCCAGGCGCTGCATCATGCCGACGGAGAAGCCGCGCACCCGGCGGTCGGCCGCCTCGGTCAGGCCGACGCGTTGCAGCCAGTAGGGAATGTCGGCCTCGCCGGCGATGCCGTGTTCGAGCGCCAGCCAGCGGAGCACCTGGCGCGCTGTCATATAGGGCGGGAAGCGGGGGGTCTCGATCATCGAGCCCATGCGCCGCATGTGGCCGACCTCGTTGACCGGCCCGCCCATGACGGTGGCCGTGCCGTCGGTGGCGCGGATCAGCCCCAGCAGGATGCGGAACAGGGTCGACTTGCCGGCCCCGTTGGGCCCCAGCACGCCATAGACCCCGCCGCGCGGGATCGACAGGTCCAGCCCGTCGAGGGCGCGCACGGTTCCGTAGGTCTTGGTCAGCCCACGCGTTTCGATAACAGCGGTCATGGGGCAAGGTTGACCGTGTGTCGCGCCGCGGCGCAAGCCGGCCGGCCATTAAGCTTCGGCAATGTACGGTCAAGCCAGGTTACGGGACCGCACAGAACGGCTGACAGCGGGGTGGTTCGCCGCTAGAAGGCGCGGCCCCCGAAGAGCCGTCCCATGTTCGCCCTCTCCTCCCTCCGCCGACAGCGCGCCGCGCTCGCCTTCATCTTCGTGACGGCGGTGCTGGACATCGTGGCCATGGGCATCGTCATTCCGGTGCTGCCGGGACTGATCGAGGACTTCGTCGGCTCCAACGCCCGGGCCGGGATCATCAACGGCGTGTTCGTGGCCCTGTGGGCGGCGATGCAGTTCGTCTGCTCCCCGATCATCGGCTCCCTGTCCGACCAGTACGGCCGCCGCCCGGTCATCCTGATCAGCTGCGCCGGCCTGTCGATCGACTATGTGCTGATGGCCCTGGCCCCGGACCTTTGGTGGCTGGCGCTGGGGCGGATCATCGCCGGGATCACCTCGTCCAGCTTCACCACCATCTACGCCTACATGGCCGACATCACCGAGCCGGAGAAGCGCGCCCGCGCCTATGGCCTGATCGGGGCGGCGTTCTCGGGCGGCTTCGTGCTCGGCCCGGTGCTGGGCGGCTTCCTCGGCGAGTTCGGCCCGCGCGTGCCGTTCTGGGCCGCCGCGGGGCTGTCGGGCGTGGCCTTCCTCTACGGCCTGTTCGTGCTGCCCGAGAGCCTGCCGCCGGAGAAGCGGATGAAGTTCGGCTGGGCCCGGGCCAATCCCGTCGGGGCGCTGATCCTGCTGCGCCGGCACACCGAACTGAGCGGCCTGGCGGTAGTGAACTTCCTGCTCTACTTCGCCCACCACGTCTTCTCGGCGGTGTTCGTGCTCTACGCGGCGCTGCGTTACGGCTGGGGCCCCGCCGAGGTCGGACTGCTGCTGGCGCTGGTCGGGGTGCTGGACATGCTGGCGCAGGGCGTCCTCGTCGGGCCCGTGGTCAAGCGCTTCGGCGACCGGGCGACCATGGTCTTCGGCCTGTTCGGCGGCACGGTGGGCATCGCCCTGATGGGGTGGGCCCCCACAGGCCTGTGGTTCATCTTCGCCATGCTGCCCAACGCCCTGTGGGGCCTGGCCATGCCGACGCTGCAGTCGCTGATGACGCGGCGGGTCGGCGAGGACGAGCAGGGTCAGCTGCAGGGCGCCAATATGAGCGTCGCCTCCATCGCCGGCGTGGCCTCGCCCCTGTTCTTCGGCTGGATCTATTCGATCTCGGCGGGGGAGGGGGCGGTCGTGCCGCATCCGGGCCTCGCCTTCTTCCTCGCCGCCGCCGTGCTGCTGCTGGCCGCCCTGATCGGCTGGGCCGTCGGCCGCCGGGCGGAACGCGAGGAAAACGTGGCCGTTTGATCGCGCATGCGCCTTGATCGCGTCCAAAAGTCCGGGCGAAATCGGCCTACAGCTCCTTCATGACCTTCCGGATGATGATGAAGACC